>NZ_JAAQWX010000020.1:0-91288 GCF_012985745.1 Pseudomonas sp. WS 5078
GTAAGCGCTCCATAAACCCCACCGACTACAAGATGGGTAGAGCGCTTAGCTGGGCGATACCGGCGAGCAGTTCCACGGCAACAGCGCTTCGTAATCTTCAACCGAGTCCGCCAGTGGTAGCCGTTCTAATGCGTGGCGCAGCCACGCATAGGGCTCTTGGCCGTTGGCTTTGGCAGTCTCGACCAAGCTGTAAAGTTGAGCACTGGCGGTCGCGACTTTGGGTGTGTCGCTAAACAACCAGTTCTTTCCTCCGATGACGAAGGGCCTGATCGCGCGCTCGGCAGCGTTGTTGTCGATTGGCAGATAGCCTTCCTCGACATACCGCTCCAGTTTGTTCCAGTTACTTGCCAGATAGCCGATGGCCTTGCCCAAGGCGTTCTGAGACGTAACTTGTGGCTGCGTCTTTTCCATCCAGCTTTTTAACTGAGCCAGTACTGGCAGACTCCGATCATGACGGCCGGTTTTACGATCGTCGTCACACGCATCCTTTAGATCACGCTCTACGCCATACAGTTTGTTGATCAAGTTCAGCGCGATGTCGGCACGTCCTGTCTTGCCTTTAGGCTGCACTTTTTGTGCTTCCACGAACTTGCGACGAGCATGCGCCCAACACCCTAGACGCTCGACCCTGGCTTGCGCACCCAGCGCGTTGTAACCGGCGTAATCATCGGCCATCAGATAGCCGCGATAACCTTCGAGCAGGCGCGTCGGTACCTCCTGCGCACGGCTGGTGGAATAGTCAAAAAGGATCACTGGTTTATCTGGCGGGCCGCCGGTTTGCACCCACATCCAAGACTGGTTGCCTGGGTCTCGGTCAGGCTCTTTCAACACCTGCACGCGCGTTTCATCGCAGTGGACAACACGGCTGCCCAACAGGCTATCTTTATATCCAACTCGACCAGCGCCGCCAGGCCGTCGATAGATTTTCGGAAGTCGACGGTCTTGGGGTACAGATACACTTTTTCGACTTTGGCATCGGGTCGCATCATGGCGAGCTGGCTCCTGAGGGAATCGGGAGCACAGCATCCGGGATCGGATCAGCGCTTTGAATGTGGGGTTTATGGAGCGCTTACCTTTAAACCCCCATCTCTTTACCCACTGCATTTATAACCAATGCAGTGGGCATCTCATACGTTTACATTAACTTATTACCTAATACGTCGCAGCTGTAAAAATGAGAGTTCTCTCATATATACCCTTGCCGCCGCCCCCCTAGACTCGCCCCACACGAGACGCGCTCATACAGCTCCCCTAATTCGTCCCGGCATCGTCTCGGTTTTTTAATGCTTGGACCTCACTTAAGAAGACTCTTCATTTATATGAATATTTCCCGGTTACACGTGTGTTTCGGAATAACGCTGAGCATGTTCGGCTCTTCCGCTTTTGCTACTTCTGGCAATATCGACTTTGAAGGCATGATTACGAGCAGCACGTGCCCTATCGAGATCGTTAACCCGGGTGACGGATCCATCGGAAACCTTGTCAATATGGTTGATGTTGAGGCCAGTCGCTTTACAGCGCTTAATCAAGATCGCGGCGGTAAAGCCTTCTCCCTTCGCCTGTCCCCCGACGCGGGGTGCGCATTAGATCCCGCAAACCCAAATACAGCGACTGTCACGTTCAGCGGCCTAGCAGACGCAACCGGTGATCATTATGCAATCAAAGATAGCGGCGACCCTGCCAAAGGCGTTGTGATTGTCATCAAGAATAAAAGGGGTGATATCGTAAAGAACGGTGTTGAGTCCTCGCCCTTCGACCTGAGCGCAACCTCTCCCACTGATATGGAGTTTGATGCGTTTTACCGCTCAAGCTCCATTCCTGTCAGCGCGGGTTCGGCGTCGGCGAATATTGCCTTCGTAGTGAAAATCAACTGACACCCTTCAACAAGTGCTGCAAACCCTGCTCAAAGGTTTCAGCATCCTGTTAAAGCTGTGCACCAGGACGTATCTGCGTCCTGGTCGAAGGTAATTCTGATGCTTAAGTTCATATCCATACGCCGTGCAGTCAGCATGGCCGTAACGCTACTGCTCGCCACCCAATCGTGTATTAGCCAAGCAGCCTTGAGCCTGGGCGGCACAAGAGTCGTGTTCGAAAGCGACAAACGCAGTGTCTCTGTCATCGTGCGTAATCCCAGCCAGGATACCTATGCAGCCCAGGCCTGGATAAACACAGAAGCAGACGATACAACCACGGCTGTTCCCTTTATTGCATCGCCCCCATTGTTTCGACTTGATCCAGGCAAGGATCAACAGGTGCAAATTAATGGATTGCCAAATGCCCTGCCCACGGATCGAGAGTCACTGTTTTACTTCAATATTCAAGAAATCCCGCAAACCAACGCAATAACCACCAATGCACTCAATATTGCTCTGCGCACACGCATCAAACTTTTCTACCGCCCTCAGAACCTTCAGGGCAGTTCTGTAGCGCGCTTAGAGGAGCTTCAGTGGTCGGTTCTGGAAGTTGGCGGTAAGACTCGGTTGAAGGTCAACAACCCAACACCTTTTCATGTGTCGTTTGTACGGCTTGAGGTGCTTGTAAACGGCAAGTCGGTTGTACTCCAACAGCCGACCATGGCGACGCCCCTTAGCGAGCATACCTTTGACCTTCCGGGTATGAAACCCATGCCAGGGATGCAGGTCGTGTTTTCTGCCATCAATGACTATGGCGCCTATACCTCACCCATAACTCGCCCTATTCAGACAGTCCGCTAAAGCGCTTACGCACCAAACTCTTCATCGCCAGGAACTTACTCATGATCCGCCCTCTTGAACGAGCGCTGCCCCCCAGTGCGCGCGTCGCTCAGCTTTTTGCTGTTGGTATTGCATTCTGCGCAGTGATCGAAGTTCGGCCCGCAAGGGCCCAAACTGTTGAATTTCAACATGGCTTTATGCGCCAAAACAGCGAGCACAGCGAGGACGTCAGCGCCTTGGCTTTAAAAAGCCTGTCAGAAAAAAATGCACTACCTCCCGGTCGCTACCGTGTCGCCCTGAGAATCAATCAAAACTATTTCGCCGAGCGAGAGATCACGTTCGAATCCAATCCTCAGAACAACGGGCTGTCACCGTGCCTCAATGCTGAGCTTTTAAAAGAAATGGGCGTTAGATCCGAGACATTCAGGCCCGAACACAACGCTCAAGCGTGTATCGATTTGCCAAACCTTATCAGCGGCGCAAGTTTCACTATGGACAATAGCACCCTGCGCCTCTCCGTTTCGATTCCTCACATTGCGATGCGTCGCGACATCATAGGCTTTGTACCTGTCGGGCAGTGGCAAACAGGAATCAACGCAGCTTTTCTCAACTATCAAGTCTCTGCCCAACAAGGCAACAGCCGTTACTTAGGGAGTCGAGAAAGCCAAGACATGAACTTGACCAGTGGCCTGAACTTGGGGGCTTGGCGCTTTCGCAGCAATCAGTCACTGCGACAGAACGACGACGGCCAACGCGAATGGCTGAGGGCTTATACCTTTCTACAACGCGATCTCCCCGGCACACATGCCATCCTGACACTTGGCGAAACATTCACCTCTGGCGACGTTTTTCGCAGCATGCCGATCATGGGGCTCTCGATAAATTCTGACCTGGGCATGTTGCCTGATGTTTTACAAGGTTACGCACCTGTAATCCGTGGCGTCGCACAAAGTCGCGCCAAACTGGAGGTGCTGCAAAATGGCTACCCCATCTACTCCACTTATGTGAGCCCTGGCGCGTATGCAATAGAAGATCTGAGTACGGTGGGGGGCAGTGGTGAACTGGAGGTAGTCTTGACCGAAGAAGACGGCCAAATCTCTCGCCGTACTTTGCCCTATGCCAGCATTGGTAACTTGCTGCGTCGTGGCGTGTGGCGCTACAACGCGACAGTCGCAAGGTATAATTCGGCTTACGAACTTGAAGAGCCGCTACTCTGGCAAGGCACTTTGGCGATGGGGACTCTCTGGAATTCAACGCTTTATGGCGGTGCGCTTGCAAGCGAATTTTATCGTGCTGGCACTCTGGGACTGGCTAGAGATTTCGGTTCGGCGGGTGCTTTGTCGCTCGATGTCACGCACGCTAATGCAGAGGTTGACTCTGAGACATCACACGTCGTGCAAGGTATGAGCTACGCCATCAAATATGGCAAATCGTTTGAAACCCGTACCAACTTGCGCTTTGCCGGGTATCGATACTCGACTGAGGGTTATCGCGACTTTGAGGAGGCACTTCGCGAACGCCGTCAGGACGGATTTTATGGCAGCCGTCGCAGCAGACTGGAAGCGTCCGTTTACCAAAATCTGGGTAAAAGCAGCTCTATAGGCCTGACTTTTTCCCATCAGGATTATTGGTTCAGTGACTATCAACAGCGTCAGTTTCAATTGCAGTTCAATACTCACCACAAAGGCATCAGCTACAACCTATATGCCTCACAGGCACTGAGCGAACGCAATGGCATGAAGACTAACCGCCAGATTGGGTTAAGCATTTCACTACCGCTTGATTTCGGTCGTTCTACATCCCTGACCTATGACGCGCAGAAATATGGTGATCGCTTGAGTCAGCGCGCCAGCCTTGGCGGGAATGCAATTGACAATCGACTTAGTTATCGCGCATCAGTCAGCCACGAAAATACCCAGCAAACATCCGCAACGATCGCCCTCGGTTATCAGACGGCCTTTGGCAGCGTGGGCGCTGGCTTCACCCACGGTCGTGATCATCGCAATCTCAGCCTAAATGCCAGCGGAGCCGTACTCTTGCATGATTCGGGTATCGAGTTTGGTCCGTACCTGGGTGAAACCATGGGGATCATCGAAGTTCCCGATATCCCTGACATCGGCGTCGTCAACTCCCCAGGAGTACGAACCAACCAACGTGGTTTTGCCCTGGTTCCTTATCTTCGGCCATATCGGGTGAATGAAGTGCAGTTGAAAACAGATGATCTGGGCCCTGAAATCGATATTGATAACGGCACGACCCAATTGATTCCACGTCGCGGCGCCATTGTTAAAGCAACATTCAATGCCCGAAAAGTCACGCGCATGGTTATAACGGGCTTCACATCAGCAGGCACCCCGCTGCCTTTTGGCGCACGAGTGAGTGATTCGACTAATCAAGAGCTCGGTATGGTAGGTCAAGGTGGTCAGGTCATGTTGAGCGGCGCAACAGGCAAAAAAACCCTGCAAATACTTTGGGGCGATGACGCTCGCCAAGGCTGCAAATTACACGTGGACACCTCAACGATGGAGCACCGCAATGGGTATTACCTGCAAACCCTACAGTGCCAATAACTCACTCTGCATCAATGTCTGCATGACTACTCCCCCCTTCACACGTTCGGAGCCTGCATGAAACGTTCAATTTCATGGCTGTTAGGTCTAGTCATTTTTAGCCACCTGCTGCCCGTATGGTCTGCGGACAGTACGAACACCTGCTATTGGCAGCCGTTAGTTCCTCAAGGCCCCCAGCTTTACCGTTATGACATGGGCAGTGTTTACATACCGCGAGATGCTCAAGTAGGCAGCGTCATAGGAGAGTTCAAGAAAGGAGGTGCCAGCTACGATGAAAACAACGCAGTCCTTAAGTGTTCCAATGATGGCAATCATATCCTCGATTTTGATATTAGTGCGTTCAATACTATTTCGCCGGTGATGCTGCCCCCTGTGAACGGCGAAGACGTAAATGGTAAAGTCATTGAAACTAATATCAGTGGCGTCGGGGCGTATATAGAGTTAGGAAGTCCATTCAACGGCGGAGGACCTAATGTATTTGAACCCAATGGACCTCCATCTGTACCGTTCACTGCCATTCACAACAAACGAATGACAGCAGAAATGACTCTGTCATTGCTTATTCATAAAATAACACTAATTAAAACAGGTGCCATCACGGCTGGACCGCAATTCCTGGATGGCAGTATATTGGCGACATCCACCCTATCAGGTGTCGGCAAGGCATTTGATTTTGGTATATCCGGAACAGTCATCCAGGCCCAGTGCAGTGTTTCTGCTACAGCCGTTAGTGCAGACCCTGTTGATCTTAAACAGTGGGTCATGACAGACTTCAGTGGACCCGGAACCGGTACAACCCCTGTACCTTTCTCTATAAAACTTGATAATTGCATTGCAGACCCGGCTAACGCCAACATAGCGACTGCTCATATTTTTCTGGAGGGCGCTAAAGGCTCAGCGCCCATTGATGCACAAAAGGGCATATTTAGTCTCAGCCCCGACTCAACAGCGAAGGGCTTTGGGATTCAAATATTACAAAACGATGGCATAACACCTTATGAACTCCAGAAGGTAATACCCATTATTAAAATCACGCCCGGGGAAGTTCTAATGAATTTCAAAGCGCGCTTCATACAGACCGGCCCTAGCAAAGATCTAGAACCCGGAAATGCTAAGGGCGCACTTGGGTTCACCATCACGTATCAATAAAAATAAGCGCCTCATCTGTGGAACGAGGAGGCGCACAAGCAATACGATTACTTCTCCAACTTTAAAAAATATTTACGGTACTCATCTTCGTCCATCCAGGTCTCTTTATCATCGAAGCTGAACACGGTGACTAAGGTCAGCTCGCTGGGTATTTTGAAGGGTGCAATCTCCTCAGCCGTTATCTTCCAGGTAATGGTATCCCCGACATTATCCTCTGTAACCATCAGCCCAGGCTCAATCTGAAACTCAGCCACTAGCTGAATGCCGCTCACACCTTTAGCCCAAATATGAACGTATTGGCCTGGCAATATCCAAAACCACTTAAGTTCAAGTGTGACATCCAGTCCGGCCGGCGGAAAATTGCTGACACTTACGCTGGGTGAAGCACAGGATGCGTAAGGCAGCCCATTACTCTGCACCATATTCATCTGTACTGTTAACGTTTCAGAATCAATCCCTTGTTCATCACCGCCCCCTATCAACTGGACTTGGTATTTAACGGGAAAAGAATGCCCCATATTTTGGGGCATGTACGCTGTCGACACTGGGAATAATCGATCAGTCGGCAGTTCACTCCAATCGCTTACATAATACCCAGGCTTACCCTCCCGGCCCCAAAACACCCTGACCTTTTCACCAGGGTATATATCATTGGTCTTGGGTATTTCAACGGTAACGCCCTGCCTCGCATTAATCGGGTCCAGATTGACTGTAGAACCCGCTCCGCTGGCCTCCATCACTTTGGGTCGAGGGAGGTTGCGGGGGGCAGCCGCTGCCTGCACTTGCAATTCAATCCGTTCCGAAGCCAGGCTGACGTTACCGGCACGGTCCTCAACTTGATAATGGGCATAGCGTTTGCCGTCGCCACGGGTACGGATCATATCCCCGGTAAACGTTAACGGCGGTAAAACCCCAGTGATATCGTCTATCTCCAAGGTGAGTGTATCCACCACTTCAATATCAGTGTCAGATGAGCCCCAGTACCAGGTAATCATATCCCCCACCTTTTTGCCGCTGTAGTCAGGCAGGGTGGCTAACACTTGATCATTGTTTGCGGGGTCTGCCAGGTAGGCAGCGGTGATGCTGTTGGGGGGGCTGACTTCGGGGGGGAAAATCAAGGTGCTGTCAGTGGCTAAAAGGGGCGAGTTTTTATCAATGGTGATCGTAAAGACTTTAGAACCTTGAGTCGTCTGGCTCCAAATAGTGACTAGATAATGAAGCTCGTGCTCACCTTCCAAAAGCCGGTCAGCCGGAATGGGCACAAAAAGATCATTTGCATTAATAGGCGCTGTCCACACCTTTTTACCCACTTCAACAGTCCCGAGGAAAATTTGAATCTGTTCAGGGTCTTGCTCAGAGGGCTGAGAGTTCTCCCATAATTCAAATTTAACTTTAAGAGGGTTGAAAGGGTCGCTCCAGGCTGCTCGTGCAAGAAGGTTTATTTCTTCACCATCCGCTATATCAGGCAATGGGGCGGGGTCTGTTGAGGGTGGGGGCAGTAACGCCAAGGCATTAGTTGACAGCATGGCAGTCTTCCGTTGATAAGGGTCAAGTAACGAGGGCGGAACCCGCGAATCGTCTCGCCCTCGGGTAATAACCATTTAATCCAACTTGACTTCTGCTGGACACTGTCAGAAGTAACAGTATCCAACATTAAACCAGTCGTTTTACCAGCTATAACGTACGCCTACATTGGCGCCCCATGGCTGTTCAATTTTGTCGCCATTGCTGTAATCAAAATCAGCGTGCACTGAAACCTTGTCAGTCAGCGTCACGGCAATACCAGCGCCCAACTCGCCACGAGAGCCCGAAAGGTCATTATTGAAGACGTTATTATTGACCTCAACCTTGGTGTTATTGGCAAACTCGTGAACGTAGGCCGCACGTATGTACGGTTGCATCACCTTACCCTCACCCAGATTAAAATTACGCCCGGCAGTTGCACCGACTTTGCCAAGCAGGGAATGCGTGCTCTCGCCTTCTGCAGACAAATCGTTGTCCAGGTGATAATTTTTGCCGCCAACGACAAGGCCCGATAACTGAGTGAAAGGTTCGACAAAATAATCGTCGGCCAACGCGATATGACGTCCGAACTCCAGAGACGCCCCCACACCATTGTTGTCATAGCGGCCTTTGGTCTGGGTACCATCGCTCAGTTGAACCTTGGACTCGTTCTGAAAACGGTTGAACTTAAGCACACCGTCAAAATAGTAACCGCTTTGTTGATCCATCCAGGTGGTGTAGGCACCCACATAGTAACTATTGACGGTGCCCGAGGTACCACCGCTCAGAGCCAGATCGGATTTGCTGTAGCCACCCAGCACCCCCACCAGCCACTGCCCATCACCCAAAGGTAACGGCGCGTCCGCACCAAAAGACAAGCCTTGTTGATTTTGCTGATAGGCCACGCCGGAACTGGCGCTGACATCAAACTTGTTACCATAGGCACGCATCCAGCCACCAGCCTGGCCCTGATCCATGCGCACATCGCCCATGCGGCTGCGCAACGTACTTAGCTCGCCATACCACACAGTGGGTGCGGCATTGAACAACGCCATCACCGATCGGGTGCCCGGGCTTATAACGCGAGACGTCGTGTCCAGATACCAGTCGTTTTCACCATGTTTGATCAGGTCGTAATCAAAAGCCCCCAAGCTCACCATGCCACCTGCCAAGGCGAATGAAGCATCACCCGCCTCAATGTGCACGACCGCAGTGGAGCCCGGTGCAACAGGTTCGGTGCCACTGCTTTCAAGCGCCACCAGATGGTTGCCGCTAGCGGTACCCGTAACCGTCAAGGTATTGATCTGGCCCGTGGTGAAATTGTTGTACATGTAAAAAGTGCCACCAGTGCCAGACAGGTTGGCCACAGACAATGAATAAAAATCGCCCGGCTTACCGAACTGCACACCGCCATCATTGAGCGACAGATTCTCGACAGTACCATTACCGTCCATAATCCAGCGGGCATCGCTGTTAACCGTAAGGCTTTGAACATTGTCCAGTTTGCCGGTCAGTGTGGCCTGATTCTGCAGCGTCACATTAGCGGTGCTCATGTCGTCTGCGACGATATTGCCGACCAAATTACTGTTATCCACCGTCAAATTACCTTCGGCACCCCTAACGACTTCCATCAAGGTGCCGTTACTACCCTTCAACGTTGACTGATCGCGCACAATAATATCGGCCACTACCGCACCGACTCCGAGGGTATCGACAAGAATGGCCGATCCGGCGAGCCCCTCAACATGCGTCTTGTCGCTCAAAACAAGCGTGTTTTTTCCAGAAACATTTATATCGACACTGACCTGAATGCCTGCTCTGTTTCCCGTAATAACACTATCACTGGCATTGACTGTGCCACTAAACATGCGAAGACCTGTCGCACTATTACCCGTTCCAGACACAGTGCTACCAATCAAATTAAGCTCGCTCAGACCATTGACCACAATGCCATGAGCCACGCCGGTGATCGTACTACCAATCACGTCAGCAGAAGAACTTCTTGAATCAGCTACACCGTAACTTACAACCAGTCCTACTTGATCGCTGCTGATCGTACTGCCCGTTATAGTGGCCGTGCCGCCTTGCAAACTGACCCCGGCTTTACCAATAGCGTTTACCTCTGAACCCGTCAGATTCAGCGTTGACCCTTGCACTGAAATGCCTGCCGTTTTGGCCCCAACGGCATTTAACGTAGCATCATTAATCAAATCATAATTAAAGACTGCAGTACTCGAATCTATATCCAGTGTCGTACCATCAATCACTTTTGCAAGGCTGTGTTCACTCACCACTAATAAGGGAGCAACAGATAACATCTTCAGCGCAAATGAAAGTCGATTCATGTTGAAAACTTCAAAAACAGGCATGAGAGGCTCCTTGATCTAAACGATGCGTGGCAAAGCGTACCCTTTCTAAGAACGACGAATTGCCTTGCATAAAGGTGCCGGAGATTACTCAGAAACCCGCTAAGAATATGCAGGCGAATCCTGACGATGGCGTAGGATAAAAACTACGTTCATCCATATCTCCTGAAAATACCTATAGGCAGTTGCGAAACCCTAATAGCCTCGCAACTGCCGTGCTTTAGCTTATGGAACTGTACTCAGGTCGCAGGTGCCACCGCCTGCTGACAGAACGACCCCCGTGTCGGACGCAGCAGAGGTTTCATCTTTTCCATTTACAGATAAGGTGTAGGTGACCTCACCTTTGCCTTCCTGATCGGTAGGTCCAGCCCATGTAGGCAGAATCTTAGTGTCGTAAGGTCCGACGAACCACATCACACCATTGGCTGCCTCCACATCACTAATAGGTCCCAGCGTTTCACTCAAACCCGCTCCAGGAACAAGCACGGGATTGCCGTAGGTTGTATAGGCCTTCCATTCAACATCAATCGTCATCCCCGATTTCAGGTAGTCACTTGGGGGAATCAAGTAATGGAAGCCAATTTCCCCTCCTTCAATGACCAACGATCTGCAGGTCAGTCTTTTTGTTGTAGAGCCGATGAGGTTTTGCGGTTCAGCGAGAGGCAGATTAATCTTCAAGAAATCAATCTGCACGTGCGCAACAACTGAAGAGTCATCATTATGAGCGGCAGCCGAATTGCTGAGCGTGTAATGCACGGGCATCTTAGCGCTATTTCCTTCGGGCTTGATGACATCCCAATCGAGGTCGATTGGAACGGTATCACCGGCTGTGTCGTTTGCCGTATCGATGATGTAAGGGATGCCGATCGCTTTACCATTCCAATAAACTTGATAGGTATCACCATCCGCGAGAGGCGCAACCAACGTAATGTCTGCACGAATCGGTTGATCTTCATCATTGGCTTCAAGTACGTTTTCTACGCCCGACTGACCGAACACCTTAGGAGCCAGCAGCGCAGGGTTGGTCGGATCAGGCCAATCCGGATTCTCAGGACCTGGCTTAAAGAAGTCGACCTTGACCACTGTTTGTTTCTCGGATTCAAACGCTACCCCTCCGCGATAGACCGTGTAATAAACAGGTGTATCAACTTCTCCAGTGTTCACACCGTATTCGTCTTTCATATGCATTATCGGGACGGGAAGGCTAAACCTCTCGGGGTTCACTCCTACCGGGGTGCGAATACTCACGGGGTTTGATCCCCAAACTATCTCGATTTCATCAGTTTCTTTACCATTGGGGATGCGGGGGAACTCCACATGCACCCCGGTATAAGCATCTGCACGATTTATGATGCCATCCGAAGCCTCCGGCACAGTAGGCGAAACCATCGTAGAAGGTGGCAAATCGCCTAACGCCACCGGGATCAGGTCATAAGCCGAAATCAAACTGCGGTTACCTGCTTTGTCTATAAGGGTATACCCACAGCAATACCGACCATCGGGCAACGCTTTGATAGTAGCGACCGGAATTTTCACCTTGCCATCAGTCCCAGGCACTACATCAATCGGGTCAATATTCTCGGGGTCTTCAGGCAACTTGTCAGGCAACCAAGTAAAGGCAATTTGATCGCCTTCTGCCGCTCCGGTCCAACTCGGAACAGTCCCTTCAATATCCGTCAGCCCGTTCAGGGTAGTGTCAAAGATCGGGCCACCACCAAATCCGAAAGTAACTTTACCCGGCACGTCTGGAAAGTTCGGCGGAATTTTATCGATGACGATAGGAACTCTACTTGAAGCCGTCTCGGTCTCTACATAATTGAAGTGAACGTACCAAAGTTCAAACGGCCCTTCATTACTCGTATCCAACAAAAAATCGCTAGGAATGGTGATTATCTGAGGGAAGCCGGTGATAGGGCTGGGGTAGGTCTCTGTTTTAAGATCAACATAATCTGAGCTCCCAACCCGAGCAATTCTCAATGAAATTTTATCAGCCTCATTAGGCGGAGGCTGTTGACCCCAGTCGGGTATTTCTACCTCTATCCCCTTGTCGAGTAACTTACGCTCTAACAGTCCTGCCGGATTCCCCGCAATGACCCCTCTGACCACAGGGTCTTTCACGCTTACGTTTACAGCACGCCCTGCCACTCGATGAGCCCAAGCCGGTTGCGATGCCTGTTTATTATCTTTACGTGCCATAAATCGCTCTCCGATAAATATCGACTAGCCACTGAGAAATTAATTGCTATTAGCACTCTTGGGTAAATCAAGACGAGTGGGATAGCAATTTTTCCTACACTTCGTGCGACGTGTAAGACCCCACGTGGATTAAGCGCGCTTATTTAAAATCGCGAAACTGTCAAACTTGACAGGTATTTATGCATACAGCCCACGCGCCTCTCAGCCACGCAAATCAGCCATTTCGTACGACTTTTCTCTTTCAAATATCCGACATATCCGAGAAAATCCCGCTCGCTTGCGCCCAGTCAAATCGAGGTCTAGTCTCGGCCCATCGCTGCACATTCAGCGGTCGGGTTTAGTCGCCCGTTTTGTATGCGGCGCAAGGCGCCACCTCCGCGAGGCGCTTTTTTTACGGCCTGCGTTTTATGGTGGCCGTGCGCAGGGCGCCCTCGTGGCGCGCCGGGTTCCGTATACACCGGTCGACTAACCTGCGTACGGCTGCCACCCCCTCGTTTAGTCGCGACAGGTGATAGCTCCTTTTATGTATACGGAGTTGCCCCATGAAAAAGATCGTCCCCGACCCACCTGCTTTCACCCTGCAAGACGCTGCGCCGTGCGATCCACAGTTGTTGGACCGGGCCGCCGCCGATCGTGCGCTTGATTACTACCTGCACGGCCATAAGCCCACTCGCCCCGTGGACACGACCACGTATGCCATCGCGAACAGCGTCAATTTAGAAGCGGCTTTGGCCCAAGCGTCAGACTTGTTGCGCTGCGCCGGGGCATCGGCGACTGAGGCGGGGAATGGCATGAGCGGGCCTGCGCGCGACCTGGTGTTGTCGATCACACATTTGGTTGCACTGGCCAAAGCCTACGTTGATAAGTCGCTGGACAGTCTGACAACGCACTGACGCAGCACGCGCCTGAGTGCAAGCAGGCGCGACACAACAGGTTGTGCCGCCGGACATCCGCTCCCGGTGCGCGTCAACACCCCCTACAGATTGTGGGCGTCAATGCCCAAAAAGCGCGAGAGTGCTTCGCGTTGGGCCAGCGCATCCTTGCGCCCCAGTTCGATCAACTCGGTGCAGTACCCCTTCTCGAACAACAAATAGCTGAGCACACCTGCGCCACTGGTTTTGGTCGCACCCGGCCCACGTAAAAACAGGCGCAGGGCGGCGGGCAGTTCATGGCGATGCCGCGCGGCAATTTCGTCGAGGGGCTGGCTGGGGGCAATCACCAGCACGTCCACCGGCGCCAGGCCCGGGCCGTGGGGTTGGTCGGGCAGTAAACGGCTGAAGTGGTTCAGGCGCTCCAGCAGTTCAATGTCGCTCTCAAGGCTGTCAATAAACGTACTGTTGAGCAGGTGGCCGCCGATTTGCGCCAGACTCGGTTGTCGGGCGTTTAAATGGCGCGCTTGTGCGCCTGCCGTGTCCGGCCCTCGCGGGTTGCCGCTGACACCGACCACCAACACCCGCGTAGCGCCCAGATGCAGGGCCGGGCTGATAGGCGCAGACTGACGCACGGCGCCATCACCGAAGTACTCTTCGCCGATGTTGACCGGAGCAAATAAAAGCGGGATGGCCGAGCTGGCCAGCAGGTGTTCGACCGTCAAGGCGGCTGGCCGCCCGATACGGCGATGGCGCAACCAACCGTCGATGGCGCGCTCACTTTGGTAAAAGGTCACGGCCTGGCCCGAGGTATAGCCAAAAGCAGTCAGTGCCACGGCGCGCAACTGCTGCGCCGCAATGGCCTGATCGATCCCCGAAAAGCTGATGTTGTCGTTGAGCAAATCGCGCAACGGCGAACTGTTGAGCAGCGCCACCGGCGCCTGAGGGCCAAGCCCCAACACACTGCGACTCACAAAACGGCTGGCCTGATGAATCACGCCCGGCCAGTCACTGCGCATCACCCGATGGCTTTCGAGGTGCCGCCAGAAGGCGGTCAATCGCTCGACGGCGAGGGTAAAGTTCAGTGCGCCGCTGGCCAGGCTGACTGCATTGATCGCCCCGGCCGAGGTGCCGACGATAACCGGGAACGGGTTGGGCGCGCCCGCGGGCAGCAACTGGGCAATGGCCGCCAGCACCCCCACCTGATACGCGGCACGCGCGCCGCCGCCCGAGAGAATCAGGCCGGTTACCGGCGGCACGCCGCTCACCGACGGGCGCCCTGCAGGCGGCGCGGGTCAGCGGCGCGCGTCGTACAACTTGGGCTCGCCCGGCGGGCGGGTCTTGAAACGGCGGTGAGCCCACAGGTATTGCTCGGGGCACTCACGAATGGCCCGTTCGACCCACTGATTGATGCGCAGGCAATCGGCCTCATCGCTTTCTCCGGGGAAATCCTTCAAAGGCGGATGAATCACCAATTTGTAACCACTGCCATCCGCCAGCCGTTGTTGAGTAAAGGGCACAACCTGCGCTTTGCCCAGCTTGGCAAACTTGCTGGTGGCGGTCACGGTTGCCGCCTGAATGCCAAACAAGGGCACGAAGATACTCTGCTTGGCGCCGTAGTCCTGATCCGGCGCGTACCAAATCGCACGGCCTGAACGCAGTAACTTGAGCATGCCGCGAACGTCATCACGCTCCACCGCAAGCGAATCCAGGTTGTGGCGCTCGCGGCCGCGTCGCTGAATGAAGTCGAACAGCGCATTCCCATGCTCGCGGTACATGCCATCGATGGTGTGTTTTTGCCCGAGCAAGGCGGCGCCGATCTCCAGCGTCGTGAAGTGGAAAGCCATGAGGATCACGCCCTTGCCTTCCAACTGCGCCTGCTTGAGATGCTCCAGCCCTTCTACATGGGCCAGCTTGGCCAGACGCGGCTTAGGCCACCACCAGCTCATGGCCATTTCAAAAAACGCGATACCGGTTGACGCAAAGTTTTGCTTGAGCAAGCGCTTGCGCTCAGCGGCGCACTTTTCGGGGAAGCACAATTCAAGGTTACGCGCGGCAATGCGCCGACGAGCACCGGCAACCCGGTACATCAGCGCACCCAACACACGCCCTAACCCCAACTGCACTTTATAAGGTAGCTGCACCACCAGCCAAAGCACGCCAAGGCCCAACCACAGCGGCCAAAAACGCGGGTGTAAAAAAGCAGCACGAAAACGCGGGCGATCCATTAATGATTCCGGACAGACACAAGGGCCGGGCATTCTACATCGTTCGACCCCGCTTGCGGCTCGCGGGCGTTCTCGTTATAAGTCTCAGCACTTTAAGTGACAAGCCGCAGTAAACCGACCATGAGCCAAACCGAATCGCTAGACCAAGCCCCTGTGTTCCAGCTTAAGGGCAGTATGCTCGCCATCACGGTGCTGGAACTGGCCAAAAACAACCTTGACGCCCTGGATCGCCAACTGGCTGCCAAAGTGGCACAAGCCCCGAATTTCTTCAGCAACACCCCGCTCGTTCTGGCATTAGACAAAATGCCCGCCGGCGAAGGCGCCATTGATTTGCCGGGCCTGATGCGCGTCTGCCGCCAACATGGCCTGCGCACCCTGGCCATTCGCGCCAGCCGCATTGAAGACATTGCCGCCGCGATTGCCATCGACCTGCCCGTGCTGCCGCCGTCCGGCGCACGTGAGCGACCGATTGAGCCGGTCGAAGCCGAGGTCAAGAAAAAGCCCGAAAGACCGCCTGAGCCGGTGGTCAAACCGACCCGCATCATCACCAGCCCCGTACGCGGTGGCCAGACGGTGTATGCCGAAGGTGGCGACCTGGTGGTCATGGCGGCGGTCAGCCCCGGTGCGGAACTTATGGCCGATGGCAACATCCATGTGTACGGGCCAATGCGCGGTCGTGCACTGGCCGGACATAAAGGCAATACCAAGGCGCGGATTTTCTGCCAGCAGTTGAGCGCCGAACTGGTGTCGATTGCCGGCAAGTACAAAGTGTCGGAAGACCTGCGCCGTGATCCATTGTGGGGTGCAGGGGTTCAAATCAGTCTGTCAAGTGACATGTTGAACATCACCCGTCTTTAACGGATACTCTCGCCATTTTCCAACCATCTCAAAAGCGTAGAGAAAACAGTTTAAACCTTGTAGGAAATCAACAATCAGCCAGCGCTTACTCAAGTAAACGCCGAGCTGCACGATCATCCGCCAGGACTGTTCACCTGCCGTCGTTAATAGAGATGTTATTCAGGGGCTAAAAAGTCCTTTTTCCTTAGGGGTGAAACACCTTGGCCAAGATTCTCGTGGTTACATCCGGCAAGGGTGGTGTGGGTAAGACCACCACCAGCGCCGCTATCGGTACCGGCCTCGCACTGCGCGGCCATAAAACAGTCATCGTCGACTTCGACGTTGGCCTGCGTAACCTGGACTTGATCATGGGCTGCGAGCGCCGCGTGGTGTATGACTTCGTGAACGTGGTCAACGGCGAAGCCAACCTGCAACAGGCACTGATCAAAGACAAGCGCCTGGAAAACCTGTACGTGCTGGCCGCCAGCCAGACCCGTGACAAGGACGCATTGACCAAGGAAGGCGTCGAAAAAGTTCTGATGGAACTCAAAGAAACCTTCGAATTCGTGGTGTGCGATTCCCCGGCCGGTATCGAGACCGGTGCGCACTTGGCCATGTACTTCGCAGACGAAGCGATTGTCGTGACCAACCCTGAAGTTTCCTCGGTACGTGACTCGGACCGCATGCTCGGCCTGCTGGCCAGCAAGTCCAAGCGTGCTGAAGAAGGCCAGGACCCGATCAAGGAGCACTTGTTGCTCACCCGTTACAACCCGGAGCGCGTCAGCAGCGGAGAAATGCTCGGCGTTGAAGACGTCAAGGAAATCCTCGCCGTGACCCTGCTGGGCGTGATTCCGGAATCCCAGGCTGTTTTGAAAGCTTCCAACCAAGGCGTGCCCGTCATTCTTGACGACCAGAGCGACGCTGGCCAGGCCTACAGCGATGCGGTTGATCGCTTGCTGGGCAAGACCGTGGAACATCGTTTCCTCGATGTTAAGAAGAAGGGATTCTTCGAGCGTATCTTTGGAGGCAACTAAACAATGAAATTTCTCGACTTCTTTCGCGCCAACAAAAAGCCAAGCACCGCGTCGGTCGCGAAAGAGCGTCTACAGATCATCGTGGCGCACGAACGCGGCCAACGGAGCACGCCGGATTACCTGCCCGCCTTGCAGAAAGAGCTGGTAGAAGTGATTCGTAAATACGTCAATATCGGCAACGATGACGTGCATGTCGCGCTGGAAAACGACGGCAGCTGCTCGATTCTGGAACTCAACATCACCCTGCCAGATCGTTAACCGATCCGGCCGACACCACGGCGACCTGGGCGCCTTCTTTGCGGAGAAGGTTCCCACGTCGCCGTTGGCGTTTCTCAAGAGGCTGTTTTAATGCCGTTGTCGAACATCCATATCATCCATGAGGACGCTGGCGTTCTTGTGGTCAACAAACCGACGTTGCTGCTGTCCGTGCCCGGCCGCGCAGAAGACAACAAGGATTGCCTGATTACCCGTCTGCAAGAAAACGGCTACCCCGAAGCGCGCATCGTGCATCGCCTAGATTGGGAAACGTCCGGGATCATTTTGCTGGCGCGGGATGCTGACACCCACCGCGAATTGTCTCGCCAGTTTCATGACCGTGAAACCGAAAAAGCCTACACCGCATTGGCCTGGGGCCAACCGGCGCTGGACAGCGGCACCATCGATTTGCCACTGCGCTACGACCCGCCGACCAAACCCCGGCATGTGGTGGATCACGAATTCGGCAAAAACGCGCTCACCTTCTGGAAAGTCCTGGAGCGCTGCGGTGATTACTGCCGTGTGGAACTGACGCCGATCACCGGCCGCTCGCATCAACTGCGGGTGCACATGCTGTCCATCGGCCACCCGCTGCTGGGCGACGGCCTGTATGCCCATGAACAGGCACTGGCCGCCTACCCGCGACTGTGCCTGCACGCCAGCATGCTGAGCTTCACCCACCCGCAAACGGGTGAGCGCCTGCGCTTCGAGTGCCCGGCGCCCTTCTGATCCCAGGCACACCCCGTGCGTCGTCGCTGTCGAGAAACGAAAGCAACGACGACGGGATTCACCCGCTCTTGGGATCAAATTGTGTGGCCAATGCGCTAAACTCGCGGCCTTGCTGTCTGGAGTAACTTATGCGCGAAGAGTTGAACCAAGGCCTGATCGACTTTCTCAAGGCCTCCCCTACCCCCTTTCATGCCACCGCCAGTATGGTTCTGCGTCTGGAGGCCGCCGGTTATCAGCGCCTCGACGAACGCGAAACCTGGTTCACTGAAGCCAACGGGCGCTATTACGTCACTCGCAACGACTCCTCCATCGTGGCTTTCAAGCTGGGCCGTCACTCGCCCTTGCACGGTGGCATTCGCATGGTCGGCGCGCACACAGACAGCCCCTGCCTGCGGGTCAAGCCTCAACCCGAACTGCAGCGCCAAGGCTTTTGGCAACTGGGCGTCGAAGTGTACGGCGGTGCCTTGCTGGCGCCTTGGTTCGACCGCGACCTGTCGCTGGCCGGGCGCGTCACTTTCCGCCGCGACGGTAAAGTCGAAAGCCAGTTGATCGATTTCAGGGCGCCCATTGCGACCATTCCGAACTTGGCGATCCACCTCAATCGCGCCGCCAACGAAGGCTGGGCGATTAACCCGCAGACCGAATTACCGCCGATTCTGGCCCAGGTCGCGGGCGATGAACGTGTGGACTTCCGCGCCTTGCTGACCGACCAACTGGCCCGTGAGCACGGCCTTAACGCTGACGTGGTGCTCGATTACGAGTTGAGCTTCTACGACACCCAGAGTGCCGCAGTGATCGGTCTCAATGGCGATTTCATCGCCGGCGCCCGTCTCGACAACCTGCTGTCGTGCTATGCCGGGCTGCAAGCGCTGCTCAATACCGAGACCGAAGAAACATGCTTGTTCGTGGCCAATGACCACGAAGAGGTCGGCTCTTGTTCGGCCTGCGGCGCCGATGGCCCGATGCTGGAGCAGATCCTGCAACGCCTGCTGCCCGAAGGGGATGAGCTCGTCCGTACCCTCCAGAAATCCCTGCTGGTGTCTGCAGACAACGCTCATGGCGTTCACCCCAACTACGCCGACAAACACGACGCCAACCACGGTCCGAAACTCAATGCCGGGCCGGTGATCAAGGTCAACAGCAATCAGCGTTACGCCACCAACAGCGAAACGGCCGGTTTCTTCCGCCACCTGTGCATGGCCGAAGAAGTACCGGTGCAAAGTTTTGTGGTACGCAGTGACATGGGTTGCGGCTCCACCATCGGCCCGATCACGGCCAGCCACTTGGGTGTACGCACCGTGGATATCGGCCTGCCTACCTTCGCCATGCATTCCATTCGCGAACTGGCCGGCAGCCATGACCTGGCGCATTTGGTCAAAGTGCTGAGCGCGTTCTACGCCAGCCAGCAACTCCCCTGAAGCCGAGCGGAGCGGGCCTGCCCCGCTCCGTTAGCTGAAATGTGCGGGCGTACGGCTCAATTTTGATACACGTCACCGCACACTTTCACAATCGGGCCTAGACTGGAGCCCATTCATTCCTTCAGGTCCATAACAATGATCGAGATGTCTGCGTTCCACTCCATGATGATTCCCATTGTGTGCGGCATGTTGCTGCTGACTATCGGTTTCACCCTTCGTGAGCGAACCAGCGGCATCGGCGTCCTGATGATCTGGTGCGGCATGCTGCTGATTTTCGGCACCATCGTGTTCAAGATTCTGGCCAAGCTGAATTCCTGAACGCCTGAGCTTTTTTAGCAAAATCCAGCGATGATTGATTTCATGTGTGACAAGAAATGAATCATCGCTGCCCCTAGCGTACACTCGGTCAACCTGCCCCCCTTGAGGTTGATCGCCCAGTGCTTGTTCGTTTGTTCGCCCTGCCTTATTTACTGCTCGTTTGCGTACTGACGCTATCGCCCCTGACGTCTGCGCACGCGGTCGGCTTGCCCGGCCTGTTAGGCAGCCCGGATAAAACCCAGGCTCAACCCACCGAGCCTCTGGGCCAGTCGCTGGACGAAGTGATTAAAAACCTGGAGAACGATCAGCAGCGCAGCAAACTGTTGGCCGATTTGAAGAAGCTGCGCGACGCCACCAAGAAGGCGCAACCCGAAGCTGAAATCGGCGTGCTTGGGCTAATCGGCAGCACCCTGACCGACCTTGAAAAACAGTTCATGGGCACAGACAGCCCGACCTCGCGCTGGGCACGAGAAATCGAACAGGCACAAGACGAACTCAACGACCTGATGTTGCCTGCCAGCCAATGGCTGCCGATCATTTTTGCCTTTGCGCTCATCATCATGGTCTGGAGCCTGCTGGCCGCGCTGCTGATTTGGGTCAGCCACCGGGTGCGCCTGCGCTTTGGCCTGAGCGAAGAGTTGCCGCAGCATCCCAAGGCGGTAGACATGCTGCGTTTTGCCCTGCGCAAGTTGGGCCCGTGGCTGGTGGCCTTGATGATCACCGTGTACATGAGCTATTCGTTGCCGTCTTCGCTGGGCAAGGATTTGGCCATGGTGCTGGCGTATGCGCTGGTCATCGGCACCTGTTTTTCGGCCATTTGCGTGATTGCTTTTTCCCTCCTCGATGGCCCGCACCGCCACCGCGCCCTGCACATCCTGCGGCATCAGGCCTTTCGCCCGCTGTGGTGGATCGGCAGCTTTGCTGCCTTCGGCCAAGCCCTCAGCGACCCACGGCTGGTGGCCACGCTGGGTGTGCACCTGGCACACACGGCCGCCACGTTTGCCAATGTCATGGCTGCGCTGTCCACCGGCTTGTTCATCATTCGCTTCCGCCGCCCGATTGCTCACCTGATTCGCAACCAACCTCTTTCCCGACGCCTGACCCGGCGCGCCTTGAGCGACACCATTGAACTGCTCGGCACGTACTGGTGGATTGCAGCGCTGATTCTGGTGGGCATCTCGCTGGCCGCGACGTTTATCTCGGCGGGCGACACCAGCACTGCGTTGCGGCAGTCGTTGATTTGCACCGTGTTGGTGGTGCTGTGCATGGTCATTAACGGCCTGGTACGTCGGCACGCGCAAAAACCGCAACGCGGGCACAAGCGGCACGCCCTGTACTCCGAACGCCTGAAAAGCTTCGTCTACACCCTCGCACACCTGGTGGTGTGGCTGGTGTTCATCGAGCTGGGCCTGCGGGTATGGGGCCTGTCGCTGATTCGCATCACCGAGGGCGACGGCCATGAGATCACCGTCAAACTGTTCGGTCTGGGCGGTACGCTGCTGTTTGCCTGGCTGATCTGGATTCTGGCCGATACGGCCATCCACCATGCCCTGACCCGTTCACGCAAAGGGCTGGCCAACGCCCGCGCGCAAACCATGATGCCGCTGATCCGCAACGTGCTGTTCGCGGCCATTTTCATCATTGCGCTGATCGTGGCCCTCGCCAACATGGGCATGAACGTGACGCCCCTGCTGGCCGGTGCCGGTGTTATCGGTCTGGCCATTGGTTTCGGCGCGCAGTCATTGGTTGCGGACTTGATTACTGGCCTGTTCATCATCATTGAAGACTCGCTGGCCATCGACGATTACGTGGACGTCGGCGGCCACTTGGGCACTGTCGAAGGGCTGACCATCCGCACCGTGCGCTTGCGTGACATCGACGGCATCGTGCACACCATCCCGTTCAGCGAAATCAAAAGCATCAAGAACTACTCGCGCGAATTCGGCTACGCGATCTTTCGCGTGGCCATTCCTTACAACATGGAAATCGATGACGCGATCAAGTTGATGCGCGAGGTCGGGCAAAAGATGCGCTCCGACCCGCTTCAGCGTCGCAATATCTGGTCACCGCTGGAAATTCAGGGGGTTGAAAGTTTTGAATCGGGCAGCGCGATTTTACGTGCGCGCTTCAAGACCGCGCCGATCAAGCAATGGGAAGTGTCGCGCGCGTTCAACCTGTCGCTCAAACGGCACCTGGACGAAGCCGGGCTCGATCTGGCCACGCCGCGCCTGAGCGTGCAGGTGATCACGGCAGGCAGCGGTGTTTTACAAAAGGATTAATCCTGCCCCTGCACCTCGACGCCAACATGGATGGCGTCATGTCGCCAGTATTCCAGGTCGCAGTCGATCAGCCGCCCGTGCTGATCGTAGTTGACCCGTGCGATGCGTAGCCCCGGACTGCCCATCGACACTTTCAAGGCAGCGGCGGCGGCCACCGGCAAGGCTGTGGGCACGATCTCGAATTGCACCCGACCGTAATGCAAATCGTAGTGGCGGGCATACAGCTCGGTGATCGACTGCGTCAGATCAAACTCCAAAATCCGTGGGAAGTATTGTGGATTCAAGTAGTGCTCTACATACAGCACCCGTCGTCCGTCGATACGCCGTCCCCGGCAAATTTGAATCACGCTGGACAGTGCCGGTAACTTCAAACGCTCGCACACGGCGGCAGACGCAGGCTGCAACCGCACCGAAATCACATCCGTGGTGGGCACTCGCCCTTGGGCGCTGACCATCGCGTGAAAATGACTGCGCTGCATCAGGTTGTAGGCCAGTCGCGGTGGCGAGATAAACCAGCCGCGCCGCTCTTCGCGGTACACCACCCCTTGGGCTTCGAGTTGCAAGAGTGCTTCGCGCACCGTCACCCGCGTGGTGTCGAACAACTCACTGAGTTTGCGCTCTGCAGGCAATTGGCTGCCGCAGGCCAGTAAGCCGTGCCCGATTTGCTCCTGCAGCGCACGGCTAATGGCTGTCACCGCCTTGGGGGCTTCTTCACGCATAACGTTACCTATCTGGACTAGTCCAGCACCAAATATGGGCAAATGCGGGCCGTTTGCTCCGCGATCCTGAGGTGCCAAGCCTAGGCAGCTCACATGACTGTTCGATGACATGCCTTGCCATTACTGTCGCCAATGTCCCGAAAAACGCGGCTAACGCCATGGTCTACGCTTACTTGCAATGCGTGCGCTGGCCTCAATCTGCCCGTGCGCAGTGGATGCCGACATCAAAGTGTCATACGCCCGGCCTAAATTGGCTCAGGTATTGCTGACCTAGACCAACACCCTGAAAAAGCCCCATAAAAAAACGAGTGAAAAAACCAAGGAGCTACGGATGAAACAGTTTTTTCTGGCATCACTGTTAGGTTCAAGCATCGCTCTGTGCAGCACGGCCATGGCCGCCGACGTCGATTTGAAAACCCTCGAAGCAGCTGCCCGCGCCGAAGGCGTGGTCAACAGCGTGGGCATGCCCGATGAGTGGGCCAACTGGAAAGGCACGTGGGCCGATTTGAACACGCTCTACGGCTTGAAGCACATTGACACCGACATGAGTTCAGCCCAGGAAGTGGCCAAGTTTGCAGCTGAAAAAGACAACGCCAGCGCCGACATCGGTGACGTGGGCGCTGCGTTCGGGCCGATTGCCGTGTCCAAAGGCGTGACCCAGCCCTACAAGCCGACCACCTGGGAGCAAATCCCCGACTGGGCCAAGGACAAAGACGGCAACTGGGCGCTGGCCTACACCGGCACTATTGCGTTTATCGTCAATAAAAAGCTGCTGCACGGTTCCGATGTGCCGACCAAATGGGCTGACCTGAAAACCGGAAAGTACAAAGTGTCTATCGGTGATGTCAGCACCGCGGCCCAAGCCACCAATGGTGTACTCGCCGCTGCACTGGCCAATGGCGGGGATGAAAAGAACATTCAGCCGGCCCTGATCATGTTTGCTGACATCGCCAAACAAGGGCGCCTGTCGCTGGCCAATCCGACCATCGCCACGCTGGAAAAAGGCGAGGTCGAAGTGGGTGTTGTCTGGGACTTCAACGGCCTGAGCTACAAGGCCAAGATGGCCAACCCCGATGACTATGTGGTGCTGATCCCCTCGGATGGCTCCGTCATTTCGGGGTACACCACCCTCATCAACAAATACGCCAAGCACCCTAACGCGGCTAAATTGACCCGTGAGTTCATCTTCAGCGATGCAGGGCAAATCAACCTTGCAAAGGGCAACGCTCGGCCGATTCGGGCTGATCACTTGACGCTGCCAGAAGACGTGCAACGTAAGTTGCTGCCAAATGAGCAATACAAAGGCGTAACCCCGATCAAAGATGCCGATGCCTGGGAGAAAACGTCCAAGGCCCTGCCTCAGCTGTGGCAGGAAGAAGTCATCATTAATATGCAGTAACGCCCTAACCCCTGTAGCCGCTTCGCCGCAGACTGCGATCCACCGCGCAGCCTGCGGCAGTGGCTGGCAGGCGGCATGCTCTTTCGCTTGCGGAGTGGTAGATGAAACACAAGGTCATTTTGGTAGTACTCGACGGACTCAATTACGAAGTTGCCCGCCATGCCATGGGGCATTTGCAGGCGTATGTGGGTGCCGAACGGGCAGCCCTGTACAAAATGGCGTGTGAACTACCCTCACTGTCGCGCCCGCTGTACGAGTGCATCCTGACCGGCGTATCGCCCATTGACAGCGGCATCGTGCACAACAATGTGTCGCGTCTGTCCCACCAGCGCAGCGTGTTCCACTACGCGCGCGAAGCGGGCCTGAGTACGGCCGCCGCGGCCTATCACTGGGTCAGCGAACTGTATAACCGCTCGCCGTTTATCATCCCGCGTGACCGCCACACCGAAGCACCGGATTACCCGATCCAGTACGGGCATTTTTACTGGACCGATCACTACCCCGACTCTCACCTGTTCGCTGACGCAGAGCATTTGCGTGTTAAACATTCGCCCGACTTCCTGCTGGTGCACCCGATGAACATTGACGATGCCGGGCACAAACATGGCCTGGACTCGGCGCAGTACCGAAACAGTGCGCGCTCGGCCGACATCATTCTGGCTGACTACCTGCAAGGCTGGCTGGACGCGGGTTATCAGGTGCTGGTGACTGCCGACCATGGCATGAACAATGACCGCTCGCACAATGGCTTGCTCGACGAGGAACGCCAGGTCCCGCTGTTTGTGCTGGGCGAAGCGTTCAGCTTCAACCCCGACGTTGAACCTCGGCAAACCGAGCTGTGCGGCACGGTATGCCAATTACTGGGCGTGGCCCATGACAAGCCCGTGTGCCACGACCTGCTGAGGCCCGCCCCATGAGTCGAGGGAAATGGCTCGCCTTGTTATGCCTGCTGCCGTTCGCGGTGTTTTTTATCGTGTTCCAGATCGCACCCTTGGTGTGGGTGCTGATTCACAGCGTGCAATCGCAAGACAGCGGCTGGGGCCTGGCCAACTTCAGCAAAATTGTCAGTTCAAAGTTTTACAGACAGGCGATTCAGCACAGCCTGGAGATCAGCTTCTGGTCGAGCGTATTTGGCATTGTGATCGCGGTGCTGGGCACTTATTCACTGCGCAAAGTGGATTCGCGGCTGCGTAATTTCGTCAACGCCTTTGCCAACATGACCAGTAATTTCTCCGGCGTGCCGCTGGCCTTTGCCTTCATCATCCTGCTGGGGTTCAACGGCAGTATCACGATCATGCTCAAACAGGCGGGGATCATCGAGGATTTCAACCTGTACTCCAAAACTGGGCTGATCATTCTTTACACCTATTTCCAGATCCCGCTGGGCGTGTTGCTGCTGTACACGGCTTTCGACTCGCTGCGTGAAGACTGGCGCGAATCAGCTTCGCTGCTGGGCGCCAACAGTTGGCAATTCTGGCGTTTTATTGGCTTGCCGGTACTCACCCCCGCCCTGCTTGGCACGTTCGTGATTTTGCTGGCCAATGCCTTGGGCGCTTACGCCACGGTTTACGCGTTGACCACCGGCAACTTCAACGTATTGCCGATCCGGATTGCCGCGTTGGTATCGGGCGATATCAGCCTCGACCCGAACATGGCCAGCGCCCTGGCCGTGATTCTGGTGGGTTTGATGACCTTGGTGACGCTGGTGCATCAGTGGCTGTTGAAGAGGACTTACCATGTCGCGCGCTGAATCCACATCCGCCAGCCTGTATCACCGTAGTGTGGTCTGGCTGCTGTTCCTGATCCTGCTGCTGCCGTTACTGGGCACGCTGATCTACTCCATCGCCAGCAGTTGGTCGGCCACCATTGTGCCCAACGGGTTCACCTTCAAGTGGTACATCCAGTTGTGGGGCGATCCGCGATTTCTGGCGGCATTCGGGCAGTCGCTGCTGGTCTGCGTGGCAGCACTGGCGCTGTCGGTGGTGCTGATTTTGCCGTTGCTGTTTGTGGTGCACTACCACTTCCCGAAGCTCGACGCGCTAATGAACATTCTGATCCTGCTGCCCTTTGCCGTGCCGCCCGTGGTGTCGTCGGTGGGCCTGCTGCAACTGTATGGCTCCGGCCCGCTGCAAATGGTGGGAACCCCGTGGATTCTGATTGGCTGTTATTTCACTGTCGCGCTGCCCTTCATGTACCGCGCTATCACCAACAATCTGCAGGCAATCAACCTGCGCGACTTGATGGACGCTGCTCAATTGCTGGGCGCCAATACCTGGCAAGCTGCGTTTCTGGTGGTGCTGCCCAACTTGCGCAAAGGCTTGCTGGTAGCGCTGTTGCTGTCGTTCTCGTTCCTCTTCGGTGAGTTCGTGTTTGCCAACATTCTGGTGGGCACCCGCTACGAAACCCTGCAGGTGTTCCTGAACAACATGCGCAACATCAGCGGCCATTTCACCAGCGCACTGGTGATCTCTTATTTCCTCTTTGTATTGGTGCTGACCTGGGTTGCCACCTTATTGAACAAGGACAAAAGCCAATGAGCTTCGTCAGCGTCGAACATCTGCAAAAAAGCTATTCCGGCACCCCGGTGTTCAGCGACATCAATTGCAGCATCGCCAAGGGAGAATTCGTCACCCTGCTCGGCCCGTCGGGGTGCGGCAAGTCCACCCTGCTGCGCTGTATTGCCGGGCTGACGCCCGTGGACGAGGGCACAATCCTGCTCGACGGTCAGGACATTGTCCCGCTGAGCCCGCAAAAGCGCGGCATTGGCATGGTGTTTCAAAGTTACGCGCTGTTCCCCAACATGACGGTCGAGCAAAATGTGGCCTTTGGCCTGCGCATGCAAAAGGTCAATGCCAATGACAGCCACAAGCGGGTAACTGAGGTGCTGCAACTGGTGGAGCTTAATGACTACGCCAAACGTTACCCGCATCAGTTGTCGGGGGGGCAATGCCAGCGCGTGGCGCTGGCGCGCTCGCTGGTCACTCGCCCGCGCCTGTTGCTGCTGGACGAGCCACTGTCTGCACTGGATGCACGGATTCGCAAACACTTGCGCGAGCAGATTCGTCAGATCCAACGCGAACTTAACTTGACCACCATCTTCGTGACCCACGATCAGGAAGAAGCGCTGACGATGAGTGATCGCATCTTCTTGATGAACCAGGGCCGCATTGTCCAAAGCGGCAATGCGCAAACCCTGTACGCAGCCCCGGTGGATGCCTTTGCGGCCGGTTTTATTGGTAACTACAACCTGCTGGATCCGGAGGCGGCCACGCGCCTGTTGCAACGTCCGGTTACCAGCCGGATCGCAATCCGTCCCGAGACCCTTGGATTAAGCCTGCAAGGCGAACCCGACGCACTGATCCGCAGCCACAGCCTGCTGGGCAATGTGATCCGCTATCGCGTAGAAGTCCGCGGCGTGGAGTTGATCGTCGACGTGCTCAATCGCTCATCGGCGGATTTGCTCCCGGATGGCCAGCGGGCTGCCCTGACCATCGATCCAAGCACCCTGTGTGAGGTAGCCTGATGTTCTTGAATTCACTGAAAAGAGAGTCGCGCTGATGGCTTTGGCAATTTTTGATCTGGACGAAACCCTCATTCACGGCGACTGCGCCACCCTGTGGAGCGAACAGATGGGCCGTTTGGGCTGGGTTGACCCCGAGTCGTTCATGAAGCGTAACAATGAACTCATGGATGCCTACAGCCGGGGCGAGCTGGCCATGGAGGCGTACATGGCATTCAGCCTTGAGCCAATGATCGGCCGCACACCTGAAGAGATTGAACACCTGGTCGAGCCCTGGGTGGAAGACGCTATCGAGCCGATCATATTCAGTGACGCCACCCGCACCATTGCTGCCCATCGCAAGGCCGGAGACCGGATTTTGGTGATTTCCGCCTCAGGCACCCATTTGGTCAAGCCGATTGCAAAACGCCTGGGCATCGATGAGGTGCTGGGCATTGAGCTGGAGATCAAGCACGGGGTATACACGGGCAACACCGTTGGCACGCTGACGTACCGCGAAGGCAAGATCACCCGCTTGCTGGAGTGGCTGGACGCCGAAGAAGAAAATCTGGAAGGGGCGAGTTTTTATTCCGATTCACGCAACGACTTGCCGCTGCTGCTGAAAGTGGATCACCCGCACACGGTCAACCCTGACCCGGTATTGCGCGAACACGCTGAAAAAGCCGGGTGGCCGGTTCATCACTGGAAGTAAGCGCCCAAGCCCCTCTCCGCACAGGACAGGGGCTTAGCCGATTTACACCAGGCTGGGGTCAATCACCAGCACCAGCTTGCCGGACACCTGATTGCCGGCCAACTCATCAAACGCTTCTTGCGCCTGCTCAATCGGGAAGGTTTTAGCCAGTTGTGGGCTCAAACGATTCTCGGTGAACAAAGGCCATACTTGCTGACCCAAATCACTGAGCAAGTCCGCTTTAAACTGGTCGTCACGGCTGCGCAGGGTCGAACCCAACAGCTGGATCCGCTTGCCCAGTACGATGGCCAGATCCAGCTCAGCCTTGCGCCCGCCCATCAAACCGATCAGCACCCAGCGACCGTCCTGAGCCAGCAACGTCAGGTTGGACTCCACGTAATTGGCACCCACCGGGTCCAGCACCACGTCGAACGGCCCCAGCGCCTTGAGGCTGTCGAGCCCCTCGTTACGCAGCACGCCACCTTGCGCCCCCAGTGCTTGGCAATACGCCAGGCGCTCTGCAGACCCCACACTGACCCAGCACGGGCTGCCAAAGGCTTTGCACAGTTGAATGGCGGCTGAACCGACGCCACTCGCACCTGCGTGTAACAGCACTTTTTCACCGGGTTTCAAACCGGCCAGCTGGAACAAGTTCAACCAGGCTGTGCTGTACACCTCGGGCAATGCCGCGGCTTCAACCAGCGACAAACCTTCAGGCACCGGCAAGGCATGGCGCGCATCCACCACCACTTCCTCGGCCATGCCGCCCCCGGCCAGCAGCGCACATACCCGGTCACCCACTTGCCACGACGATCCGGGACCAACTTCGCTGATCACGCCCGAACATTCCAGGCCCAGCACGTGACTGGCGCCTGGCGGTGGCGGATAGAGCCCCGCACGCTGTAAAAGATCGGCACGGTTAAGCCCCGCTGCCGCCACACGAATCCGAATTTGCCCTGCATCGCAGGTGGGACTTGGCTCTTCAACCCACTTCACTTGACCTTCAACGCCTTGCAATGCTTTCACAGTGCCTCCATAGTGAGTCCGGACTGAGCCCGGCGCTGAAGCACCGGGCTTTTTGCATTATGCGACCGGTCCTTGATGGAACCGGCGACTTCAAAGACGGCCTAATATGCGTTATCAATTGCCCCCGCGTCGAATCAGCATGAAGCATTTATTCCCTAGCACCGCACTTGCCCTATTCATTGGCCTCGGCGTTTTGCCGCTTTCGGCCAATACATTCGCCGCTAACAGTTGGGATAACCTTCAGCCCGATCGTGATGAGGTAATTGCCAGTCTTAACGTTGTTGAGCTGCTCAAGCGCCATCATTACAGCAAGCCGCCACTGGATGACGCACGTTCCGTGATCATCTATGACAGCTACCTGAAGCTGCTCGACCCCTCGCGCAGTTATTTCCTGGCCAGCGATATTGCCGAATTCGACAAATGGAAAACCCAATTTGACGATTTCCTCAAAAGCGGCGACCTCAACCCTGGCTTCACGATCTACAAGCGCTACCTGGACCGGGTCAAATCGCGTCTGGACTTCGCTCTTGCAGAGCTGAACAAGGGGGTCGACTCGTTTGACTTCAACGCCAAAGAGACACTGGAGGTCGACCGCAAGGACGCGCCGTGGCTCAAGACTGAAGCCGAACTCAACGACCTGTGGCGCAAACGCCTTAAAGACGAAGTGCTGCGCCTGAAAATTGCTGGCAAAGAGCCTGCAAAAATCCAGGAACTGCTGACCAAGCGTTACAAGAACCAATTGTCGCGCCTTGATCAGACCCGCAGCGAAGACATCTTCCAGGCGTATATCAACACCTTCGCCATGTCTTACGACCCGCACACCAATTACCTGTCGCCCGATAATGCGGAAAACTTTGACATCAACATGAGCCTGTCGCTGGAAGGCATTGGCGCCGTGTTGCAAAGCGATAACGACCAAGTGAAGGTCGTGCGTCTGGTGCCAGCAGGCCCGGCGGACAAGACCAAGCAGGTTGCCCCGGCGGATAAAATCATCGGCGTTGCACAAGGCGACAAAGAGATGGTCGACGTCATCGGCTGGCGTCTGGACGAAGTGGTCAAGTTAATTCGCGGCCCTAAAGGCTCTGTCGTGCGCCTGGAGGTGATTCCGGCCAGCAATGCGCCGAATGACCAGACCAGCAAGGTTGTGTCCATCACCCGCGAAGCCGTGAAGCTTGAAGAGCAAGCGGCCAAGAAGTCGATCCTGAACCTGAAACAGGACGGCAAAAACTACAAACTTGGCGTGATTGAAATTCCGGCCTTCTATCTGGACTTCAAGGCATTCCGTGCCGGTGACCCGAATTACAAGAGCACCACCCGCGACGTCAAGAAACTGCTGACCGAGTTGCAGAAGGAACAAGTCGATGGCGTGATTATCGACCTGCGCAACAACGGGGGCGGTTCGTTGCAGGAAGCAACCGAGCTGACCAGCCTGTTCATCGACAAGGGTCCGACCGTGCTGGTGCGTAATGCTGACGGCAAGGTCGATGTCCTGGAAGACGAAAACCCGGGCGCTTTCTACAAAGGCCCGATGGCGTTGCTGGTTAACCGCCTGTCGGCATCGGCGTCGGAGATTTTTGCCGGCGCCATGCAGGATTATCACCGCGCGCTGATCATCGGTGGCCAGACCTTCGGCAAAGGCACCGTGCAGACCATTCAACCGCTTAACCATGGCGAACTGAAACTGACACTGGCCAAGTTCTACCGGGTTTCCGGTCAGAGCACCCAGCATCAGGGCGTTCTGCCTGACGTCGCATTTCCGTCGATCATCGACACCAAGGAAATCGGTGAAAGCGCACTGCCTGAAGCCATGCCATGGGACACCATCCGCCCGGCGATCAAGCCTGCGGTTGACCCCTTCAAGCCTTTCATTGCCAAGCTCAAGGCGGACCATGAAGCGCGCACGGCCAAGGATGCGGAATTCATCTTTATCCGTGACAAGCTGTCGTTGGCAGACACGTTGATGAACGAGAAGACCGTCAGCCTGAATGAAGCCGAGCGCCGCGCGCAGCACGCCGACATTGAAGCCAAGCAACTGGCGATGGAAAACGCCCGTCGCCAGGCCAAAGGCGAAGCACCGCTCAAGGAAATGAAGAAAGAAGACGAAGATGCTCTGCCGGTCGAGCCTGAAAAGACCAAACCGGAAGATGACGCTTACTTGAGTGAGACCGGGCGCATCTTGCTGGACTACCTGAAGCTCAATGGTCAGGTGGCCAAAAGGTAACGGTTGATCGGCAACAGTGGATTGATTCACCGATGTAAAAAGGGCGGGCCGCGTGAAGCGGCCCGCCCTTTTTATTGGCACGGTCGCCAGGTTAGCCCGACACAGCCTGATAGCGACGGGCCTGCTCGGGATCGGCCAGCAATCCCGGACCACCTTGCTCATACAACGCTGCCAATTTGATCGGTGCCAAGGGATGACCCGCATTGGCCGCCATGATCCACCAGCGCACCGCTTCGGCGGCATCAGGCGCTTTGTTCACGCTTCCTGCAAGGCTGAACACGCCGACTTGGTAGGCGGCTTTGCCATCGCCCGCCAGACCCGCCAGGCGCAACAGACGCACGCCCTCCTCCTTGGCGCCCAGCCCTTGACCGCGAAAGGCCAGGATGTGGCCATAGAAGCTTTGAGCGTCGGTATCACCCAGGTTAGCCATGCGCGCAAACTGACCTTCCATCCAGCGCCATAACCACGGCTGGCGTACACACCAGCGCCAGTGAAATAACCTGCGCGCCAGCCAGTAGCTTAAGCGCGCCTTAAGTCGCCAGAACACTCAGGCCTCCTCATGTTCGTACGCATGTTCAAACACGCGTACCACTTCAGAAGCATGCCAGGACGCGGCGGCTACGCCATCCGGCGGGCCGCTGAAACGCCCCAGTCGTTGCACACATTCGAAAAAACCGGTGCGCGGCAAACGACTGGCCCCCTGGCTGATGACCAATGAGCTGCGCAAGGGCTGCTCGGCCTTGGTATCCAGGGCAGCCAAATGTTCGAGGGCGGCCGTCAGGGTCAGCATTGCCGGGCTGGGCAACTGCAAGCGCTCCAGCAACGCACGGTAGGTCACCAGATGCCGCTGTCGGCGCGCCTGATCGAGTTCAGCCAGCAATCCGTCCCAGTGTTGACGACTGATGCGCACGCTCATGACGCGTCCCTCCATCCAGTGATGCCCAACTCCCAACCGAGGCTGCGACTGATGGCGCTGTCGGGCAGTCGCTCGCCGCTTTCGATCATGCTCAGGTAAGACGGGCTGATGCCCACCGTGCGTGCCAGCGCCTCAAGTGCCAGCCCTTTTGCTTCGCGCAAGCTTCGCAGTTGATCAAGCCCTGGCAGTGCCTGCTCAGGCTCTGGCGCGGGGGGTGCCTCGATGGGTGCCAACGGCTGATTCAAGCCCGCCGCCTTGAGCAGTGCCTGATAGCTTTCCCATGACAGAACCGCGTACTCGGGTTCACCGTTGCGCTTGATAATTTGAAGATCCATTACTAAACCCCGTCAGACTTTTAAGTAAATCGAGTCGGAACTTTCCTTAGAAGCTTAATCCTAACAGCCGATAAGGTCTTGGGGGTTTTTGTTCTGACGCAGGATAAAAATCATCGAGCGGTGGAGAATAGCCAGCGGGGAGAAAAATGTTATCCACACAAATTGTGGATAACCTTGTGAACAGAGCTGATTTTGGCCTCTGAGAGGCCCGTTCTATAAGGGCTGCGCTCAGATCGGGCATTTTTTACACACATAAAAAAACCCACAAATTCATTGACTTGGCAGTCAACTGGCACTAGCGCTCAAGGCTTACAGCCTTGGTGAGGCCCGCCACAGAGTGGACCAACCGCGTAAGAAGGGGACTACAAAAACGCAAACGCCCCGTCGAGACGGGGCGCTGTGTGTCGCGAAACGCTTATTTGCTGGCAGGTGCTGCCGGAGCAGTTTCCTGGTCAGCGTTTGCCGGATCTTTGATGCCCAGCAGTTCCAGGTCAAATACCAGCACCGAGTTGGCCGGAATGGCCGGGCTTGGGCTTTGAGCGCCGTAAGCCAGCTCGCTAGGAATGTACAGCTTGTACTTCTCGCCCACGTGCATCAGTTGCAAGCCTTCAACCCAACCCGGGATCACGCCGCTTACCGGCAGATCAATCGGGCTGCCGCGCTCAACCGAGCTGTCGAACACCTTGCCGTCGATCAGTTTGCCTTCGTAGTGAACCGTCACAACGTCGGTCGCTTTTGGCTGTGGACCATCCGCTTTCTTGATCACTTCGTATTGCAAGCCAGAAGCTGTGGTGGTGACACCGGCCTTCTTGCCGTTTTCTTCGAGGAATTTTTTGCCTGCAGCAGAGGCTTCTTCACTCATTTTGGTCAGACGCTCTTCTGCACGCTTTTGCAGCGCCGAGAAGGCTTCGATCAGCTCATCATCTTTGAGTTTCTGCTCTTTCTTGCCAACGGCATCTTCGATGCCCAGGGCGACGGCTTTGGAATCCAGATCATCCATGCCTTCTTGAGCCAGGCTCTTGCCCATGTTCAGGCCAATGCCATAAGAAGCTTTTTGTGCCGGAGTTTTCAGCTCTACGCTGGTCTGCGAATCGCAACCCGCCAGTACCAGGCTTACCAGAGCCACAGCTGCCGCCAACCGATGCTGTTTCATGCTATTTCCTTGTTCATGCGCCAAATGGGCAATCGAATAAAGCCGCGAGCTTATCAGGCGGCCGCGACCAATGGCTACCGGCATGAGAGCGACAAAACGATCAGAAGTTCACGCTTAAAACACAATTCATAATCGCCGCAACTTTTGTTAACACTTAAGGCAGTCTGTCAAGGCTTGCGCACTTTTTCCAGAGGGAACTAATGGCTACTTGATGCCAGCCACTCTGTAAGGCATAAGACTGTAAAAAATTGACAAGGAGCGTGACAGTGCGTCTGTTTTACCGTGTTCTGCTAATCCTGCTGGTGGCCGTGGCGGGGCTGATTGCAGTGGTCGTTTATTTCACCGCCAATCCCCACTTACCTGCCTATAAGGCGCCGCAGCAACTGCATTATCTGGATCAATGGAGCCCGGCAGACCGCCAGACGTATTACTACACGCCCCAAGGCACTCAAGTAAAAGGTTTGCGCTACAACTGGTTCAGTGCGCTGGAGCTGCCATTTTCGCAACAACCCTTCGCCGCGCCCGAGTACCTGGCGCGCTTCGGGTTTCTGGTCGAGCCACAACAAAAAGCCAGTGCGGCCAACCCCGGCAACTTGCCTGTGGGCTTCACACGCCACAGCAACCCCGGCAGCACGGTCGAGTACCTCGACATCACCTGCGCCGCCTGCCACACCGGCGAACTGCGTTATCAGGGGCAAGCCTTGCGCGTGGATGGCGCGCCGGCCCAGCACGTGCTGCCCTCAAGCGTACCCACCCTGCGCGGTGGCAGCTTCGGCCAAGCGTTAGTGGCCAGCCTGGCCGCCACGTATTACAACCCCTGGAAATTCGAGCGTTTTGCCCGCACCGTGCTGGGCGATGACTATGACGCGCAGCACAAACAGTTGCGCAGCGAGTTCAAAGCCTCGTCAGACAATTTCCTTGCCGTGGCCTGGAATGACACCCATCGCGGCCTCTACCCCACGTTGGAAGGCCCCGGCCGCACGGACGCCTTCGGCCGCATAGCCAATGCCAGCTTTGGCGACGCGATATCCCCTGACAACTACCGCGTGGCCGACGCCCCCGTGGATTACCCGCATTTATGGGACATGTGGACGTTCGATTGGGTGCAGTGGACCGCCTCGGCCAAGCAGCCGATGGCACGCAATATCGGGGAAGCCCTGGGCGTCGGTGCCACCCTGAATTTCTTCGACAGCCATGGTCAGCCATTACAAGGTGATGCACGTTACCCCTCGAGTGTTCGGGTAACTGATTTGCACCTGATTGAAGAAACCCTGCAAAAACTCAAACCGCCGGTGTGGCCTGAAGCCCTCTTCGGCCAGATCGACCGCCCGTTGGCCGCCAAAGGACGAGCCCTGTTCTCCGAAAACTGCGCCGGGTGCCACGTGCCGCAGGTCAAGGACGAAGATGGCCGCCGCGTGCAACAGCTCACGGTGATCCCGCTGGACGTGATTGGCACCGACCCCAATACCGCGAATAACATCGCTGATAATCGCTACGACGTGAGCGCCCTGCAATGGGACCCGGCTGAGTTGGCGCAGATGAATGTCACATTGTTCCCACACAGCGATGAACCGCTGGACTTGCATCAACTGTCCGTTGCCAAAGGGTTGGCGTACATCACCGCCTTTGTTGAAAAGCATGCGTACAACGCTGCCGGAATCAGCCCGCAGGAACAGGATCGCCTGAATGGATATGGGCTGCCGATTGCCGTGCAAGAGGTGCGCGCTTACAAGGCTCGGCCGCTGGACGGGATCTGGGCCACGGCGCCGTATTTGCACAACGGCTCGGTCCCCACCTTGTATCAGTTGCTGTCGCCTCAGTCCGAGCGCGACGAAACGTTTTACCGCGGCACGTTTGAGTACGATCCGCGTCATCTGGGGTATCGCACCGAAGCCTTTGACGGTGGCTTTGTGCTCGACACCCGCATCAGTGGTAACCACAACAGCGGCCATGAATTTCGCGCCGGGCCGCAGGGCAATGGCGTAATCGGGCGCTTGCTGCACCCTGAAGAACGCTGGGCCTTGCTGGAGTACCTGAAGGTACTCGGCAGCCCGCTTGCACAACAGTTGCCCGCGCTATGAGAGGGCCATTGCGAAGCTCGGCCTCAATCACTAAAAGGATGTTTGTATGCTGACCACTCTTTGGACGCGTCTGGGCTCATGGCTGGGCAAGTTGCTGCTGGCACTGATCGCGCTGGGGTTAGTCGGCTGGGCGTTGGCCACCGGCTGGTATGCCTGGCAGCACCGCGGGCCCGTGTCGACTCAAGAAGAAATCCCGGCCGGTGAAGCCGCAATGACCCGGGATACGATTCAGACCGCCATCAAAATCGTCGATCAGCACCGGGAAAACACCCGCTACCTGCGCGATGCTCACGCCAAGGCACATGGCTGCGTCAAAGCGGAGGTTGAGGTGTTGAACGACCTTGACCCGGCCCTGCGTCAAGGTGTCTTCGCCGAGCCCGGCAAGACCTGGCACGCCGTGGTGCGCCTGTCCAACGGAAACGCTTACCCGCAATTTGACAGCATTCGCGATGCACGGGGCATGGCTATCAAATTGCTAGATGTTCCGGGCACCCAATTGATGGCCAGTCAACAAGGCCGAACCGAACAGGATTTTGTGATGTTCAACCATCCCAATTTCTTCGTCAGCGATGTGGCCGAGTACCGACAAAACATCGGGGCGCAGGCCGACGGCAAAAAAGTCATGGCGTTCTTTCCGTCATGGAACCCGAAAGACTGGCAGGTTCGTCATTTGTTCATTGCCTTGGCGACGCTGTCACCTGCCCCGGCCAGCCCGATACAAACCACGTATTTTTCGGTCTCGCCTTACAAATTTGGCAGCGTAAACGCCAAATTCCGGGTAGCACCCGACCCTGATCGATGCCCGGCCTACGCCCTGCCCGAGCAGAACCAGGCGCTGCCTAATTTCTTGCGCAATGCGCTGACTCAACAACTGTCCACGGACCGCGTACCTGCCTGTTTCGTGTTGCAAATTCAGCGTCAGAACGCCAATCGCTACATGCCGATCGAGGACACCAGTATTGAGTGGCAAGAGTCGCAGGCACCGTTCGAGACGGTGGCGCGGGTCACTGTGCCCGCGCAAGACTTTGATACCCCAAGCCAGAATTTGACGTGTGACAACCTGTCGTTCAACCCGTGGCACGGGATTGACGCGCATCGGCCCATTGGCGGCATCAACCGGTTGCGCAAGGCCGTGTATGAGTCGGTCAGCGACTACCGCCACTCTCGCAACGCCGAACAGTAATCGCACAGCGGCCCGTCTCAGGCAGACGGGCCTTGCCGCTAGTCCTCCCCGGTTACCGGGACGGACATGAGCGTTTAGTGAACGGGTAATTCGACGCCTTCGAACAGGTCTTCAAGCTCTTGTTTGTTATGGCACTGGATAGCTTTGGCCATCACTTCGCGGGTCAGGTGCGGCGCAAATTTTTCGATGAAATCGCACATAAAACCGCGCAGGAACGTGCCACGTCGGAAACCGATTTTGGTGATGCTCGACTCGAACAGTTCGCTGGCGTCCAGCACCACCAAATCTTTATCAAGGTTAGTGTCGACGGCCATTTTGGCCACGATCCCAACCCCCAGGCCAAGGCGGACATAGGTCTTGATGACGTCGGCGTCGGCTGCGGTGAACACCACTTTGGGTGTAAGACCACGGTGGCTGAACGCTTCGTCAAGCTTCGAACGGCCGGTGAAACCGAACACGTACGTCACGATAGGGTATTCGGCCAGTGCTTCAAGGGTCAGCTTGGGTAGCTTGGTCAGCGGATGCCCCTGAGGCACCACGACGCAGCGGTTCCAGCGATAGCACGGCATCATCACCAGGTCGCCGAACAGTTCAAGGGCTTCAGTGGCAATGGCGAAATCAACGGTGCCATCTGCCGCCATTTCGGCGATTTGCATCGGCGAGCCCTGGTGCATGTGCAGCGAGACATCCGGGTATTGTTTGATGAAGTTGCTGATTACCGGCGGCAAGGCATAACGCGCTTGCGTATGGGTGGTCGCAATCGACAGGGTGCCTTTCTTCTCGTTGGAGAACTCTTGGGCAATCTGCTTGATGCTTTCAACTTTGCGCAGGATCTCGCCTGCCGTGGTGATGATACGCTCGCCTGCCGGCGTGACGCGGGTCAGGTGCTTGCCGCTGCGGGCAAAGACTTCGACGCCCAATTCGTCTTCAAGCAAGCGAATCTGTTTGCTGATACCCGGCTGTGAGGTGTAAAGGCTTTGTGCGGTGGCGGAAACGTTGAGGTCGTGGTGCGCCACTTCCCAGATGTAGCGCAATTGTTGAAGCTTCATATGCATCCCTCAAAGCAAATAGACGCCAAGGGTATCGGCGGCGGTATATAACTATATGGAAGGTCAGAAGAAGAAATCTAGAACTTTTTTATCGTTATGAGCCCTCTATGCGCCTTCACCATCCGTGCGACGCCGGCGCTGCAGCAGCGGCACCAGGTACACCGGCATTTGCGCCAGCTCGATGACCTGCGCTGCGGTACGTCCCAAACGGCGAAGCCCTGCGGTGGACTGGCCATGACTGCCCAGAATCAACAGGTCAACCGCCAGGCTGTTCGATTGCTGCAAAATCACCTGCGCCGGCTCCCCCTGAATCGCCTTGACCGAGCGAATCAGGGCCAGTTCCTGCCCGCCTTCGCCCAACTCGTCGCGCAGGTTTTGCAATACCCGCAGCTCAATGTTCGACAACATGGTGCTCATGCCCTGACGGTGCAACGCGCTGAATGCCTCTTCATCGAGATAACTCTGCAACACCGACTCAGCGAACAGCCCCATTGGCTCCACGGCATGCACCACGTACAAGTCCGCGCGGAAGGTCCGCGCCAGTCCCAAGGCGTGCTGCATCACCAGCGGCGCATAAATACCGAGGTCATTGGCAAACAGTATCGAGCGAATCATGCCACCTCCCTCGACTCAATGATTGGCCGAGATGGATTCAGCTTAGCAGCGCCAAGGGAAGTGCGAGGGCTATCACCGTGATGTCAGTCGGCAGGCAAATCCGGCCGTTCATTGCTGATACCGTGGGGCACATGCCCGGTCGCAACCACTTGGCGGGCGCGCTCGCAATGACCGGCCTGATCGTCGAAAAACACGTCAGCAGCGAAGGCTTCGAGAAAGGCTGACTTGTCCAGGCCACCCAAAAACAGCGATTCATCCAGCCGGATGTCCCAGTCACGCAGGGTACGAATCACCCGCTCATGGGCGGGCGCCGAGCGCGCCGTCACCAGCGCTGTGCGAATCGGACAGGCGTCATCCGGGAATTCACGCTGCAACAGGTTCAGCGCCTCCAGAAACCCCTTGAAGGGGCCGCCGCGCAACGGGCTGCGCGCCGAGTCACGCTCCAGGGATTGAAATGCTTCGATACCGCCCGACTGGTACACGCGCTCGGCTTCGTCCGAAAACAGCACGGCATCCCCGTCAAACGCTATGCGCAGTTCTTTGTTTTCAGCCCGCCGCGTGCCTCCGGACAAAATCGTCGCGGCCGCGAAGCCGGCGTCCAGCGCGCTACGGACATCATCGGCGTGGGTTGATAAAAACAAGTCGCAGCCAAAGGCATTGAGATAAGGATGGGGATTGCGCCCTCCTGAGAAGGCCGCCCGGGAAATGGCCAGCCCGTAATGCTGGATCGAATTGAAGACCCTCAAGCCGGTATCGGCGCTGTTGCGCGAGACCAGCACCACTTCAACGCGCTCGCGGCCGAGGGTGGCATTGAAGCTCAACAGCTTTTGCACTAGTGCAAAGGCATCTCCCGGCGCCAGCACTTCATCTTCATGCTCAATCTGGTACTGGCGATACGCTTCAATGCCCCGGGCCAGATAGACCTCATGGCTTTCACTCAGATCGAACAGGGCGCGGGACGAAATCGCCAGCACCAACTTGCCTTTCAAGCCTTTACTCATGTCGCCTCCACAGGGTGTGCATGGGGTGAACGACCGGTTCAAGGCAGATCGTCCGGTTCCGTCATCAAGGCCAGCCGGATGTGATGCGCCAGCTCGCCTTCACTCAAACGCGATTTCAATTCGCCATAACATTGGCCGTCCCGCACCACAAACAGTGTCGGCAAATGGAAAATCCCATAACGCTGCACCAAGCCACCGTTATCGCCTGCGTCAATCCAGCACAGCCGGTCAACGGGCAGCACCATCGCGGGCAACATTTGGCGGGCGACTCGGCAGCTCGAACACCCGGCGCCAGTGAATATCACCAGTGAGGTACCGGGCAGTTCCAGCAAATGCCGGTCCGCATCAAAATCTGTCAGTTCCATTTCACCCACTATACTGAGGCAAACAATATCAAAGTGCTGGCACTTGGAGTGTGCGTTCATGGGTCGCTTTTTACCCCACCCAGATGATATTCCCGCTGAGATTACGCCCCGCGAACAACCCGCCCTTTCACGCCAGAAGCTGCACTCTATCAGCCTTGGCGGCGTTTCATGCAACAGCGATCGAGGCTGGAAGCGTGGAGCAGCCGTCGACATTCACATGCCTACCCTGGGTCTGGATGCACATTACGCGGGCTACATCGCCTGGTGCGAAAAACGTGCACAGGGCTACCGTGTTGGCATTACCTTTACCGATGCCTCGACGCTATTTGGCGCACGCATGGGCGAACAGGTGTGTCAGATCGAACACTTTTACCGCTTGCAGCGATTACAAAACCCGCAGGTAGACAACATAGAAGCACTGGCGCTGGAATGGATCAGCCTCAATGCTGTGGAGTTCTCTCAAGCCACCCTGGAGCGCGCGCTGGGTCAACCGGCACTGGATTAAACCTGCGTGTGCCCATTGTCGGATAACCGCTTTACGCGTTAAGGTTCGGCTCCCCGTTGCGCTCAATCATGCTGTGCTCCGCCGCACGGGGATCGCTGGCGGCCGGCACCCGTGACCTGACGAGTAACACGATGGCTGATTTACCGATCGACGACCTAAACGTTGCCTCCAACGAAACCCTGATCACACCTGAACAGCTCAAGCGCGAGATGCCTCTGCGTGAAACTGCGTTGCAGACTGTGACCAAAGGCCGTGAGGTGATTCGCAACATCCTGGATGGCAAAGACCATCGACTGTTCGTTGTCATCGGGCCTTGCTCGATCCACGATATCAAGGCTGCCCACGAATACGCCGAGCGCCTCAAGGCCCTCGCCGCTGAAGTCAGCGATACGCTGTACTTGGTCATGCGGGTGTATTTTGAAAAACCACGCACCACCGTCGGCTGGAAAGGCCTGATCAACGACCCGTACCTGGATGACTCGTTCAAGATCGAAGACGGTCTGCACATCGGGCGTAAACTGTTGCTCGACCTGGCTGAAATGGGCCTGCCGACTGCGACTGAAGCGTTGGACCCAATCTCCCCGCAATACCTGCAAGACCTGATCAGCTGGTCGGCCATTGGTGCCCGCACCACCGAATCGCAAACCCACCGCGAAATGGCTTCCGGCCTGTCTTCGGCCGTTGGCTTCAAGAACGGCACCGATGGTGGCCTGACGGTAGCGATCAACGCCTTGCAATCAGTTTCCAGCCCGCACCGCTTTCTGGGTATCAATCAGGAAGGCGGCGTCTCGATTGTCACCACCAAAGGCAACGCATACGGCCACGTCGTACTGCGCGGCGGCAACGGCAAGCCGAACTACGACTCCGTGAGCGTCGCCCTGTGCGAGCAGGCGCTGACCAAAGCGAAAATTCGCCCGAACATCATGGTCGATTGCAGCCACGCCAACTCCAACAAAGACCCGGCCTTGCAGCCACTGGTCATGGAAAACGTGGCCAATCAGATCGCCGAAGGCAATCAGTCGATTATCGGCCTGATGGTCGAAAGCCATTTGAACTGGGGCTGCCAGGCCATCCCTAAAAACCTTGAAGATTTGCAATACGGTGTGTCGATTACCGATGCGTGCATCGACTGGGCAAGCACCGAGAGCACCCTGCGCAGCATGCGTGCCAAGCTCAAGGATGTTCTGCCTAAACGTGCTCGCGGCTAACCACCGCCACGGCTGAACCTGCAGGGGCGCACCCGCTCCTGCAGGAGCTTTACACCGTTCTACAACGGAATCGAAGCCCGGCGTTCGCCGCGCTCATACACCACGTTGGCGCGTCCCACGATCAAAGGATCAAGCGCACCGATACCTTTCAAATCCTTATCGGCATACGGCAACTTGTGCAGTACATAGCGCATGGCGCTCAACCGCGCGCGCTTCTTGCAATTGGACTTGATCACGGTCCAGGGTGCATCCGAGGTATCGGTGTACGAGAACATGCCTTCCTTGGCCTTGGTGTAATCGTCCCACTTGTCCAGAGACGCCAGATCGATCGGGCTGAGTTTCCAGTGTTTAAGCGGATGTTTCTCGCGTTCTTTAAAACGTCGACGCTGCTCATCCCGGCTGACTGAAAACCAGAACTTGATCAGGTGGACGTTACTGCGCACCAGCATGCGTTCGAAATCCGGTGTCTGGCGCATGAACTCCAGGTATTCATCGTCCGAACAGAAGCCCATCACCCGCTCAACGCCAGCGCGGTTGTACCAGCTTCGGTCAAACATCACGATTTCACCTGCTGTGGGCAAATGCTGAACATAGCGCTGGAAATACCATTGGCCACGCTCTACTTCGCTGGGTTTCTCCAGCGCGACAATTCGCGCACCCCGAGGGTTGAGGTGTTCCATGAAACGCTTGATCGAACCGCCCTTGCCCGCCGCATCCCGCCCTTCGAACAGAATGACGACTTTCTGGCCAGTTTCCTTGACCCAGGCTTGTAGCTTGAGCAGTTCAACTTGCAGGCGATATTTCTCGCGCTCGTAGTTACGGCGCGACATCAGGTTCTTATAGGGGTAATTGCCTTTGCGCCAATCCGGTGCCAATTGATCGTCCGGGTGCAGGGGGCGCTGGTGAAACACCGACTCGCTTTCCTGACTCAGCAACGCATTGCGCAACACCACCGCATCGTCGGGAGACATGCCCGACATCAAGGTGCCCAAGGTCTGGATAAGCCCCTGCGTATCGCCCTGCGGAATTTGCTGAAGGATGTCTTTGACCGCCGCACTGGTCGCTGCCTGGCGCGACTGAATTTTATCTTCGACTACGTGCCGCTGAAGTTGCGCCGGGCTCTGCGTCGGAGCGACATCACCGGACTGGGCGCGGCGTGGGCGGACGCTGCGTGGCGCTTTTTTGGCTGCGGGCTTTACAGAAGCAGTGCGAGTGACCACATCGGTCATGAGATTTCCTTAAATGAACGGCGGATGATTCAAATAAATACAGCATCTGTCACCCAACACCCTAGACACAGATCAAAAACCTTCCGATCAGATTCGCAGCAAACGCAGGCACCCCGCGAGAACGACATACTCGCGGGGTGCAGGTTGTGCGTTTTAAACGTGAGCGCCGCGACGTTAACCCAGTTGCTCGTCCGCTTTTATACCCTTGCGATAGACCTCATACACGATGACATCAGCGTTGAGTTCGCCCAGGTACTTTTCAATCAGAGGCTTGACGTCTTGCCATTCCAGCCCGCCGACGCCGGTGGCCAGACGCGGTAACGCCACGCTTTTGATGTGCTCGTCAGTCACATACCGGGCCAGTTCCCGCAAGGCATGCCCGACGTTTTTCAGGGTTGCCTTGCCGGGCTTGGCGGCATGACCGGCGTGTAGGGAGTCTTGAGTCAACAGGTTCACAATGCTGCGCACCCCACCCTTGTCATCCACACCCGACCAGCACCAGATCTCACCGGGCTGCGGTGCCTTGCTGTGGGCAGCGTGACGATAGTCCGCCACCAGGGATGGCCAACGCTCACGCAGAGCCAGCGCCAGGCCGGTATCGAAAGGATCCTGAGGCGCAATGCCGTGAGCAATCACCTGCGCTTGACTCAGTAAAATGTCGCCTTCGACTTCACGGATCATATGCGTTCTCTCCACAGTCAATAATCCGGGCTCGGCAACGCGCCTCCCCCGCCTGATTCCAGACTAAGCGAGGGGGTCAGTGTTCACGTTGATTCAGGTCAATAGCGGCAAGAAGGGCGTCGAGTGACGCCCGGGGTGGCGGGCAGCGAGCATAAAAGGGATCACAGTTTGGCTGGAGTACGTTTGTGGCGTTCCATATAACGCTCCACGTAAGAACATGAAGGAATTACGTCATAGCCCATCTTCTCGGCGTAATCGAGTGCTTCTTCAGTCAATGCGGCAGCAATTCCGCGACCACGCAGGGCGTTGGGAACAAAGGTGCGGTAGATATCCAGAGTCTGCTTGCCCAGATCCATGTAGGTCAGGTAAGCACGATGACCGTCGACAGTGGTCTCAAACTGGTGACCTGCCTGGTCATGGTGGATGGACAACGCCTCGCTCATCATTACTCCTCGCGGGTCTTGAACCGTGACCCCTACCTTACTGTTGTTTTTCCACCGAGGGAACCACTGCGCACCAAGCGTTGACCTTGCGCAGTAGCAAGATGCCAGCCTGTGTAAAGCGTAGTCAAACTCGAGATAAACGCTCGCTAAACTCGACCTGACCGAAGCGTCTCTCGCTCAGCCTCATGCCAGTCCATTGAACATTTTGCGGAATGTTGAAGCTATGACGAGAATCCGGCGCTAAAGTCACTTGAAACCTGACGCCCTATCCCCACATAGGGCGATGTGCTTAGTGCGTCAAACCGACTGTTTTACAAGCACAATCTGTTAAAGCTAGCCCATGGCCAGTCATTACCAATTATTTTTTTTGGTTCTTGCGCTAGGTCAGTTTACTTACTACAAGTAATGGGTAGTATGTACGCCGGCTGTTTCCTCATGTTGAAGGAGCAGCTTCAATTAGAAAGTCCTTGAAGGGGAACACGATGAACAACGTTCTGAAATTCTCTGCTCTGGCATTGGCCGCAGTTCTGGCTACCGGTTGCAGCAGCGTATCTAAAGAAACTGAAGCCCGTCTGACTGCAACTGAAGATGCAGCAGCACGTTCCCAGGCTCGTGCTGACGAAGCCTACCGTAAAGCTGACGAAGCGCTGGCTGCTGCTCAAAAAGCACAACAGACTGCTGATGAAGCTAACGAACGTGCTCTGCGCATGCTTGAAAAAGCAAGCCGCAAGTAATAGTCCTTCGGGGCTGTTACCAGCCGACCCATTTTATGGGTCGGTTTTTTTGCCTGAGATATTTTCAACAGGCAAAAAAAGCCGCCGCAATCACCGACTGCGGCGGCTTTTTAGTGATCGATTACTGCACGTAATCGAGCGACTGGCCCTGCGGCTCTTCACTTAGGCCAGGAACTTGCGGCACTACAGCAGTGCTGATTCCAATTTCGGCGGGTACACCCGTTTCTGCCACCACAACAGGGAACGCTTTTTCCTTGTCGATCTGAATAGTGTCTTCAAGCGCTTTGTGCTTGAGCACAAAGTTCATGAAACCAGCCCACTTTTGCTCTTTGTCTTCTTGCGTCAAATGCGACTTGTCGCTCTTGGCGAGCAGAGAACCGTCTTTGACGTTTAAGGGCTCGTGCACTTCCAGGTACACCTTGCCGCCACTTACACCCATCTTGTAGGGCTCGTTGATGATGCGAACAGGCGTTCCCACCGGCACCAGTTGCGACATTTGCAAGACGTTCTTGTTCAGCATGCGGAAACAGCCGTGGCTAGTGCCGGTGCCAATACCAAACTTGGCATTGGACCCATGGATCAGGTAACCCGGCATGCCCAGCGTAAACTTGAAAGGCCCCAAAGGGTTGTCTGGGCCGGCTGGCACCACGTTGGGCAACGGATCACCATTGCGGGCGTGTTCGGCCTTGATCGACGCGGGAGGCGTCCAGGTCGGGTTCGGTGTCTTGGCGGTGATGCGGGTCTGGCCCACTGGCGACCCCCAGCCCTCACGACCAATGCCCAGCGGAAAGGTATACACCTTGTTTTGATCCTTGGGGTAGTAATACAACCGGTATTCGGCCAGGTTGATCACGATCCCTTCCCGCTTGCCGGGGGGCAGGATGAACTGCGTCGGTAACACGATATCGGTGTCCACCAGCGTGCCGTCGGAATTCTTTTTGACCGGCAACCAGGCATCGATGCCCGGGTTGGCGGCAATCATCTCTGAATAGCCCAGCTCATGCTCATTGCCCAGATCTGCGAAAGAGTCTTCGTAGCGGCCCTTGATGATTTGTACTTGCCCGACGACGTCTTCACCGGGCGGCGGCAACGGAAATTCAAGAGCAGCAACAGGGCCTGCCACACACAGTGCGGCAACTGACAGACAACGGGTGACGGCAGGTAGGCGCGACAACATCCGGAACATCCTTCGCATAATCAACGGGGGACAAAAAGGGGAAAGTGTACACGCAGCCTGCCGGGTTCAGGAGGCGGCGTACCTCGCAAAAATGGTCAGACGAGGTAGATCATAGTTCAAAGCGCAATTCAGGCCAGATCGGCTCGGTGCCACGGCGCTGCGATTCAATGATTGCGCGGCACAGCGGACACAGACGGTGGTCTTGAAATACCTTGCGCGTCACGTCCGACCAGCGCGGCTGCGCAGGCAGCAACGAGCCGCATAACGTACGGTCGATGGTGCCTCCCAGCTCCAATTGACGCGTCACCAGATGCACCCGTACCTCCTGGCAGGCGAACAAATCGAGCTGTTCGTCAGGCTCGATCAGTTGATAGGCATATAAAGACCAGGCAGGACGCGACATCGGGGGCTCCAAATCGGGGGGGCGCCACCTTAGCCGAAACGCTGCGACTAGAAAAGCATCAAAGCAACGGTTTTAGCACAGGCCACACATTATCCAGCAGACGCTTCTGTGCAGCGGCTGCAGGGTGCAAGCCATCTGCCTGCATCCACTGGGGATTGCCCCCGACGCCCTCAAGGAAAAACGGCACCAGCGCGATCTGTTTTTCAGCAGCCAGCTGCGTATAAACCTCGGCGAAGGCGTCGGTGTAACGTTTGCCATAATTGGGTGGCAACTTCATTCCTAACAGCAGCACCTTGGCGCCCGCGGTTTTGGCGCTATCGATCATACCGGCAAGATTTTGTTTCAATTGAGCCGGCAACTGACCGCGCAAGCCGTCATTACCCCCCAATTCGACAATCACCACATCCGGTTTATGCTCTGTAAGCAGCGCAGGCAAACGCGCAAGACCGCCCGCACTGGTATCACCACTGATAGACGCATTGACCACCTGATCGGGGTGACCTTCCTGTGCAAGTCGCTGCTCAAGCAAAGACACCCAGCCCAGCCGGGTATCCAGGCCGAAACCCGCGCTGATACTATCGCCGACGATCAAAATTGTTCCCGCCGCTGCGTTCTGCGCCATGCACATCAGGGCCAGAGCAGCACTTAAAAACCACACACGCATCGGATTCTCCATGGGCGAACGTATTCTCACCGCGCAGAACCTTAGCAAAGTGGTTCCCAGCGCGGAAGGCGAGTTAATCATCCTTCACCCGCTGAACCTCGAACTGCGTCAAGGCGACAGCCTGGCCATCGTCGGCGCATCCGGCTCTGGCAAATCCACACTGCTGGGATTATTGGCCGGGCTCGACCTGCCCAGTGCAGGCGAAGTCATCCTCGCAGGGCGCGCGTTGAGCACCTTGGACGAAGACCAGCGCGCCAGGGTTCGCGCCGAACATGTCGGCTTTGTGTTTCAGTCCTTTCAACTGCTCGACAGCCTTAACGCACTGGAAAACGTCATGTTGCCGATGGAGCTGGAAGGCCGCAAAGATGCCCGCGAACACGCCCGCCACCTGTTGGAGCGCGTCGGACTGGGTCAGCGCCTGAGCCATTCACCGCGCCAACTGTCCGGCGGGGAACAGCAACGCGTGGCCATCGCCCGCGCGTTCGCCGCCGAACCCGATGTGTTGTTCGCTGATGAACCCACCGGCAACCTCGACAGTCACACGGGTGAGCGCATCACCGATCTACTCTTTGAGCTCAATCAAGAGCGTGGCACCACGCTGGTGCTGGTGACTCACGACGAACGCCTGGCACACCGCTGCCGGCGCCTGATCCGCCTTGAAGCCGGCCAGTTGGTCGGCCCTCTGGAGCCTTGATGGCACGTTTGCCCCTGCTACGCCTGTTGAGCCTTGCCATCCGCCAGCTGCTGCGCGATGCGCGGGCAGGCGAACTGCGCGTTCTGTTCTTCGCCCTGCTGGTGGCGGTGGCGGCGAGTACCGCCATCGGTTATTTCGGTGCGCGCCTGAACGGCGCAATGCTGCTGCGAGCCACAGAGTTCCTTGGCGCCGATCTGGTACTCGATGGCACCTCCCCCGCTCGTGACGAACAAGTTCGCTTAGGGAAGGAATTGGGCCTTAAACACGCGCGGATCGTAGAGTTCTCCAGTGTGATTGCCACCGACAACGGTATTCAACTGTCCAGCATCAAGGCCGCAGACGATGCCTATCCCTTACGCGGCGAACTGAAAAGCGCAGCACAACCTTACGCTCAAGAGCAGCCCGGCGGCGGCCCGAAACCGGGTGAGGCCTGGGCCGAATCACGCCTGCTGACAGCACTGGACCTCAAGGTCGGTGATCCGATCGAGGTGGGTTCAAAAACGGTGCGCATCACCCGCGTTCTGACTTACGAACCCGACCGGGCTGGCAACCTTTACAGCCTGACCCCACGGGTACTCATCAACCTGGATGACTTGGACGCCACCGGCATCGTACAGCCCGGTAGCCGGGTCAATTTCCGCGAGCTGTGGAGCGGCGAAGCACCCGCGCTGGCGTCCTATCGCCAAGTCATACAGCCCGGACTCGATGCCAACCAACGTTTGCTGGACGCTCGCGACGGCAATCAGCAAATCGGCGGCGCGTTGGGCAAGGCCGAGCGCTACCTGAACATGGCCAGTCTGGTCGCCGTATTGCTGGCGGGCGTTGCCGTGGCACTGTCGGCCACCCGTTTTGCCAATCGCCGCTTCGATGCCAGCGCGCTGCTGCGCTGCCTGGGGTTGTCCCGCCGCGAAACGCTAATCCTGTTTGCCCTGCAGCTCACCGTGCTCGGGTTGCTGGCCAGTGTGGCAGGCGCGTTGACGGGCTGGCTCGCGCAGCTCGGTTTGTTCGCCTTGCTCCATGATTTATTGCCCGCCGACGTACCGCCGGGCGGCCTGCTACCTGCCCTTGCCGGCATGGGAACCGGGCTGGTGGCGCTGGCAGGTTTCGCCTTGCCGCCGCTGGCCGCGCTGGGACGAGTACCTCCGCTGAGGGTGTTGCGTCGCGACCTGCTGCCCATCCCCGCCAGCACCTGGAGCATCTATGGCGCGGCCCTGCTCGCGCTTGGGCTGATCATGTGGCGCATGAGCCTTGATCTGGTCCTGACATTTGCCCTGCTGGGTGGCGGTATTCTGGCCGCACTGGGTTTGGGCGGCTTGTTGCTAATGGGCCTGCAAAGTCTGCGCCGTCTATTGGCGGGCGCCTCGTTACCGTGGCGACTCGGGCTGGGACAACTGCTGCGCCACCCGCTGGCGGCCGCCGGTCAAGCCTTGGCGTTCGGGCTGATTCTGCTGTCGATGGCGCTGATTGCCCTGTTACGCGGGGAACTGCTGGACACGTGGCAAAACCAACTCCCCAAAGACGCGCCCAATTACTTTGCGCTTAACATCCTGCCTGCTGACAAAGACGCTTTTGGGGCGCGACTGATGCAACTGCAAGCCAAGGCCGCGCCGCTTTATCCCGTCGTACCGGGTCGCTTGATCAGCATCAATGGTGAAGCCGTGCAGGGCCTCGTAAGCAAGGACTCCAGCGGCGACAAAGCCATTCAACGCGACTTGAGCCTGACCTGGGCGGCTAACCTGCCCGCGGGCAATGAATTGACAACGGGCCAATGGTGGACCCAACAACCCGGCGACGGCATTCCCGGCGTTTCGGTCGAGGCCAAAGTGGCCCAAAGCCTCAAACTGAAACTGGGTGACCACCTGACCTTCAGCGTCGGCGGTGCCCGGCGTGAAGCACAAGTCACCAGCCTGCGCAGCATCAACTGGGACAATTTCCAACCCAACTTCTTCATGATCTTCCAGCCTGGCACTTTGCAGGACTTGCCGGCCACCTACCTGACCAGTTTCTATCTGGCGCCGGGCCATGACCGGGAAATCATCGAACTGTCCCGCCGTTTCCCGGCGGTGACGATTTTGCCCATTGAAGCCCTGTTGGCCCAACTGCGCAGCATCCTTGCGCAAGTCACCATCGCAGTCGAATACGTGCTGTTGTTTGTGCTGGCAGCCGGTATGGCGGTGCTGTTTTCTGGCTTGCAATCCACCCTGGACGAACGCATTCGCCAGGGCGCTTTGCTCCGTGCACTGGGGGCCCAGCGCACGCTGTTAATCAAGGCGCGCCGGATCGAGTTTGGCCTGCTCGGCGCCACCAGCGGGCTACTCGCCGCCATCGGCGCCGAACTGGTCAGTCTGGTGCTGTACCGCTTTGCGTTCGATCTGCCATGGCACCCGCACCCGTGGCTATTGTTGCTGCCAGTGGCGGGCGCCTTGATGGTGGGTGCCGCAGGTGTCTTCGGTACACGCAAAGCCCTCAATACCAGCCCGCTGACAGTGCTGCGCGAGGGCTGATAGACTCGCGACCTTCTCCCCCAATGGATTGCCCATGAGCCGCTATCGCCCACCACGCCCTGCTGGCACCGCGCTGATCACTCCCGAAGGTGAAGCGCGGATGCGGGCCGAGCTGCACGAGTTGTGGCACGTGCGTCGTCCCCAGGTCACGCAATCTGTCAGCGAGGCCGCAGCGCAGGGCGATCGCTCTGAAAACGCCGAATATACGTACGGCAAAAAGATGCTGCGTGAAATCGACAGCCGTGTGCGATTCCTGACCAAGCGTCTCGAAAGTCTCAAAGTGGTAAGTGACAAGCCCAGCGATCCTAATAAGGTGTATTTCGGTGCTTGGGTCACGATTGAGGATGAAGACGGCAAACACGCGCGCTACCGCATTGTCGGCCCGGATGAACTGGATTTGAAACAGGGGTTGATCAGCATCGACTCACCACTGGCCCGCGCATTAATCGGCAAGCCGCTGGATGCTCAAGTGCAAGTCCAGACCCCTACCGGCGAACAATGGGTGTGTATCGTGGCGATCGACTACCCCTGATGTAAAGCGCCTGCTAAAGATGTAGCCACATATGTATTAGCCATTCATCCATTCATTCCAGTTCTATGCTCAGGTTAATCAACCAACGGTCATTCAAGGAGTGAAAGACCATGAGCACGAAGAACAACCGTTACTGGATGAGTGACGTTCCCGGCCTACAACATTTGCATATTGGCGAACTCATATTGCCAGGCAGCCATGACTCCGGGAGCGACAAGGAAGCGCCTAACTTCCAGTGGCCACAAGCGATTACCCAAGACGTATCCCCCAAGAAACAGCTGGAGGATGGCATCCGGGCACTGGATTTAAGGGTGGCGTTCTACGCCAAGTACCCAGTCGCAGACGCGCGACGCTTTCAGTTATTCCACGGCACATCATCGGGCCGTACAGTCGAGCACGACATCCTGCAGATGCTCAGGCAATTCTACGCAGACAAACAATCGCAAAAAGAAATCGTTGTGCTGGATTTCCACGAGTTCCGGGACTTCACACCCCAAGCCCACGAAGAGCTGCAAGCGCTAATCTCAAAGGTGCTCGGCACATTGATCATCCCGGAAAAATGCGCTCGGTTAACACTTGAGGCGCTATGGAAAGAACACCCGGGCGCAACGGTCGTGGCGGCCTACAATCACGACACTGACTCGCCGCTGCTGTGGCGAGGCGTGGACCAACGCTGGAGCGGTGAAAACCTGATATCCACCCATCACCTCAAACGCTTTATGGACAGCACGCTCGATCGGTATAAAAGCCCTTATAAACTCGTTGCCATCCAGTGCGCCAAGTATGTATTACCGCTGCATGTTCCCGATGATTTCAGTGACAAAGTCAATACCTGGTTCAAATCGGACAATGCAGAAAGTTATATACAACACTTTTTTATCATCAACACCGACTGGGCAACACGCAGCGAACTGGTGAATCATTGCAAACATGCCAATGAAATAAGAGCTCACCAACAGCGCTCATAAGGGTGTGCGCCAAGTAATTCATATAAAGACTTGGCGCAGAGACGCTTTAACGCAACGTAATCAGCCCTTGGCGAGAAACGCGTACCAGGTTGTGGATGACGGCCTCGGCCTGGTGTGGACGGGGTGACTGAATCACGGCCAAGTCAAAGCTGTCATTGGCAAACCGCGCTAAAGCGTCACCCTCTTCCACAAACTGAATCAAAAACGCCGAAGCCCGACCTTTCCTGCGCGGCCAACCGTCCAAATAGCGCAACAGCGTGGGCTGATGTTTGCCACCCAGGAGGATTTTAGGATTACGAAAAGTTTGATTGGCCGTGATCGGCGCGAGACGTACAAGGGGACGTGGCTGACTCATTTATCGGGTTCTCCGCCTCAGGATTCTGCGTGGCAGGTGAGAGGCAACACCGAACCAGCGCTTTAGCGGTATTTCAAGGCCTGTTACCGGCCTCTTGGGTGATCAGTCGAACACCCGGCGCCCCGCAAGTAGCTGTTTAAATCGGCGCAAGAAAACATCCTAGATAAACCCGGTTACAGCTGTCAAGAATCACGTTCCGGGGCGATCAGCGACGCAGAGAATCAAGAACACAGGCAAGCCTGCTCGACGCGTCCTTTTGCACAAGAGCGAGCAGGCTTCATGGCTTACTTGTTGGCAATCGCCTGATCCAGTGACAGCTTGCCAGCGCCCTCGATTAAAACGGCCAACGTACCGCCCAGCAAGGCCAGCGCAAACTCATAGCCGTTGTTGGCCATGAACAGACCGTTGCTGATATGCACCGTGAAAATCGCCACCAGTAACGTGAAGGTCAGCCCCAACGCTGCAGGCCGGGCCAACAAACCGATAATTAGCGCCAGACCGCCGAAGAACTCCGTGCCGCCCGAGAGCAGTGCCATCAATGTTCCCGGCGCCAGGCCAATGCTTTCCATCCACTGCGCTGTGCCCGCCAGCCCACCGCCACCGAACCAGCCAAAGAGTTTTTGCGAACCGTGGGCAGCGAAGATGATCCCGACCAGAACGCGCAAAACAGTCAAGCCGTAGCCCGCGTGAGTCCCCAAAACGGTATGGGTGAATTTGTTCATGGTGCAGTCCTTTTGTTAATCAGGTTGGGATGTGCCGCCATACTAATCAGTTTTTAGAATGTTAATAGCCGAATAAATCCAAGATAACTATCAGTTATTTCGATTATTTTCGAAGTGCCAGCTTCGGCTCATCAGGCTCCAATGAGTCGCGCTCCCGATCGAAGGCCAAAAAGTATTTATTCACACTATTAACATAGCTGACCGCCCCCATTCCCACCTGCTCCATGGCAATGCGCTCAACCTGAAAGAACCATTGGTTGGGGTTCAACCCCCGGCGTTTAGCCTCGGCGCGCATGCCTTGCACGCGCTCGGGGCCCATGTTGTAGGCCGCCAGTACAAACGCCATGCGCTCGCGTTCATTCAACTTGGGGCTGGCAAAGAACTTGCGCCGAATCATCGCCAGGTATTTGGCCCCGGCCTGCACATTGTTATCGACGCTTTGAATGTTGTTGACCCCCACCCGTTGCGCCGCTGAAGGAGTGATTTGCAACAATCCCATGGCCCCGCCAGAGCCTTTGGCATTGGGGTTGAGTGTGGACTCCTTGAACGCCAACGCCGCCAGATTGAGCCAGTCCATGCCCTGTTGCCGGGCATGTTTTTGCAGCACCGGACGCAATTTTTCGAGCTTCTGCCGGTCAGCCCGCGCCAGCGGGTAGTGGACGCGATACAGGCGTCGATAGACGCGCTCAAATGCCACATTCTGATCGTCAGGGACGCTGTAGGTCGTCAAGAAACGGTCGATGCTGGCCCGCAACATCGAAGCATCGCGCCGCACATACCAGCGCATGGCACCTGGCTCGCTGACCAGTACTTTGCGATCAAAGCGCAGCTTGGGCATCAACGCGGCCCAACGCTCGGCAATCGGCTGCTCGACTAACGTCAAGTGGTAGATCTTGGCTTGCACCATCTCCAGCACATCTTCCACCGCCAGGGTCGGGTCCACCCATTCGATTTTCACGGGCGGCTGTTTGCGCAACGCCAGCTTTTGATTGATCACGTTCACCGCCGCCCCCGCGGCACTGCCCGTCGTCAATGCCACAGTGCGGCCCGACAACTGCTCAAGGCGGGTGAAACGCCGTTCGCCCTTGACGCCCACGAGGATCAGCGCCACGCGATCAATGATCGGCTCGCTCGGGCTCACGGCGTGGGTCGGCTTGACATCCAGCAGCTCGCCGGGCGCCATCAAATCGCCTTCGCCACGCAGCAGCGCGCCGAGCAGTTGATCCTTGGCTTTAGGGATGATTTTGAGGGTGATTTGCTGACCATTGCGCGCATGGCCATTGAGATAACGCTCGAAAGCGCGCAACCGATGGTATTCGACACCAATCGACTGCCCTTGGACTTCGCCCGAGCTGTTGCGGCTTTGATTGACCAGCACGCGCAACACTTGACTGCTGCGAATCTGCGCCAGATCGCGGACCTGACTCGGCTGCCCGGCCTGTAATGGCCCAGGCAGGCGTGCGGTTGCCATAGCAGGCAACAGCATCAGGCACAGCGCAATCCACAGCGTCAGTCTTGTCATCCGTTCTCCGCAAAGAAGACAGCCCTTCAGCGTGCCGGAATACCCGACAACCGGTCGCCCTTTAGGGCATCAGGTGCGCTGTGAGCGGTGTGCAATTGCGCGGTTACAGCGAACCCTGTACCGGGAATTGCGCAATTGCGGCATTCAAAGACAACCATAACTCTCTGTAGTTCTTGGTTTTTCTTATTAAATCTGCAGCTCTGATATGCTTCGCGGCCTGTGGCCTGAGGTAGCACCATGCAACTCATCGATATCGGCGTCAACCTGACCAACCCCAGCTTCGACGGCAAACATGAGGCCGTTCTGGAGCGTGCCTACGCTGCAGGCGTATGCCAATTGGTGCTCACGGGCACCAGCGTTGACGGCAGCGAACAAGCCTTGCAGCTGTGCCATGAGCAGGATGAAAGTGCCTTGCGGCTGTTTTCGACGGCGGGCATACACCCGCACTCGGCCAGCGACTGGAATGCCGACAGCGCCCGGCGTTTACACGCGTTGCTCAAAGAGCCACGGGTGCTTGCGGTGGGCGAATGCGGTCTGGACTTCAACCGTGATTTTTCGCCACGCCCGCAACAGGAAAAAGTGCTGGAAGAACAGTTGGCGATGGCGGTGGACTTGCAATTGCCTGTGTTTTTGCACGAGCGCGACGCCAATCAGCGTTTGCTGGAGATCCTGCGCGACTACCGCGACCGCCTGCCTGCTGCCGTGGTGCATTGTTTCACCGGCGAACAACGGGCGCTGTTCAGTTATCTGGACCTGGATTTACACATCGGCATCACCGGCTGGATCTGCGACGAACGCCGTGGTACGCATTTGCACCCACTGGTGCGCAACATTCCTCGCGGTCGCCTGATGCTGGAGAGTGACGCGCCGTATTTACTGCCCCGCACGCTGCGCCCTAAACCCAAAAATGGCCGCAACGAACCGGCTTATCTCCCTGAAGTGCTGCGTGAAGTCGCACTGCACCGAGGTGAAACACAAGCCGATCTGGCCGCACACAGCACTGCCTGTGCCCGCACCTTTTTTAGTTTACCGGCCATCCATCACGATTAAGGCGCCGGAGGGACCGTAAGCAGGCTGGCGCCCTTGACCCACATCAACAAGATCGCCATGGTTTGGCGGCACAATGATGGCACCTTGCCAATATTGTTTCCGCCAAATCAGAGAAGACCTTCCATGGGTGCCTGGCTTAGCAACATCTCGCTCAAATACAAGTTCTGGGCCGTCAACGCGGTGGCCTTCGTCACCACGCTGTTGCTGGTCCTCTACGCCGTGCAGCTCGAACAGCAGTCGCGCAGCGACGCCGCTCAAGCCAACGCCCATGCGCAGGCACAATTGCTAAGTGCCTGGCCGCGCGGCCAAGCCTTGCCCACTGTCGACTTTTTGCTACCGATAACTCCCGGCCAAGTCCCGACGGTGGACGAACAACCCCTGCCGCAGCTCAGTGATGCCAATGGCTGGGTGTCCATCCACCACCTGCCGTTCTTTGGCGAAAATCCACTGCTGGGCGCCGAGGTCGTCACCCGCCCTGACGGTGAGCGGGTTGCCGTGCTGGCCTACGCGCCAAGCCTGGCGCACGTGTTTGTCGAGCGTCTGGCTAATTACGCCGTCGCGGTGTTCGTGCTGATGTTGGCGATGCTCTGCGCTTCGCAACTATTGATTCAGTTCTTGCTCAGCCAGCTCAATACGCTCAAGGACGTGATGTTGCACGTCGAAAAAACCGGTGACTTGTCGGCCCGCGTGCCCTTGGCCTGCACCGACGAAGTCGGGCAAATGGCCGGCGCCTTCAATGCCATGCAAGCCGGTTACCAACGTATCGTGCAGACCGTGGCCGACACCGCCGCACAACTGGATGCAGGCGCCGCGCGACTGGCCAGCAGCATGGACGAGGTGCGTCATGGCATGCTCGGCCAGCAAAGCGAAACCGATCAGGCCGCCACCGCCATCAATGAAATGTCAGCCACGGTCTATCACATTGCCCAGCACGCAGGCGCCACCCGTGACCTGTCGCAAACCGCCGACACCCTCGCCGGCAGCGGCCAGCAAGTGGTCAGCCGGGTCCAGGACTCCATCGCCAGCCTGTCCAGCGGCGTGCAGCAAACCGCCGAGATGATTCAGCAACTGGCTCAAGACAGTCAGAAAATTAACAGCGTGGTCAGCGTGATTCACAGCATTGCCGAACAGACCAACCTGCTGGCCCTCAATGCGGCGATTGAGGCTGCCCGGGCAGGCGAGATGGGGCGCGGGTTTGCCGTGGTGGCCGATGAGGTGCGCAACCTTGCCAAGCGTGTACAGGCCTCCACAGACGAAATCACCACCATGGTCTCGGCCTTGCAAGCCGGCACCCGTGATGCCGTGGACTTCATGCAGGAAAGCTCGTTCAAGGCCGACGACTGCGTGCAACAGGCGCAGGAGGCAGGCGAAGCACTGGCGGAAATTACCAGTGCCGTCGCCCAGATGCGCGAGAGCAACACCCAAATTGCAGTGGCCGCCGAACAACAAAGCCAGGTGGCTGAAGAAATGAACCGTGCTGTGGTCAGCATCCGCGACGTGACTGAAAACACCGTGCAACAAACCGTCGACTCGGCCACCACCAGCAATCAACTGGCGACCCTGGCCGGTGAGTTAAACCGGGCCATCGGTCAGTTAAAGCTATAAGGCCAATAGCCATTGTCGATTCGCCGTGCGCCTTGCACGGGCCTATTCTCTGTTCATCCGGTTCAGCCAACGCTGAACCCTTGAACAAGGAGTGCAATCATGGGCAAACGTCATCCCAACCTACCTGCCTGGCAATGGCGCTCGAACCCGCAGAGCCACGCAGGCGCCACGCATCAGGCCATTGACCTGATGGCTGTCGCATTGATGGTTGTGGCCTTTCTGCTTCTGGCCTCAGGCATTTTCAGTGGCAACGCCACCAGTGCTGTGATTGGCCTGGTGACGCTGTTTGCGGCTACCCGCCTGCAACACCAGCGTCGCAAGGCGCAGGACGGGCCACACAGTCAGGCGTTCTGATCAGCCAAACACCGTGACTGTCTGGCGGCTGATCGCAATCAAGTCGCCCTCTGGCGACCACAGATTAGCCGCCACATGGCCATAACCATCCTGCGCATGCTCGATCACAGCCAGGTATTTGCACCACTCAAGGGTGCTGATGTGAACAAGCGGCTGCACAAACTCAATGGTCCAGGTCAAGGTGCTACCGGCTGCCGGCTTGCCCAGCAACGGCAGCAAGGCCGGGGGCCAGGCATCGACCAGGGCCAGTACGTGGGTTTCGGTCAGGGGCTCGTCCTTGACCTCGCCTGCAAACCGCACCCAGCCGCCCATTTCACGCCCGCCTTTACCGGTAAACGGTAAGGCTCCCACCGCCCAACCCATCGACAAATGCCGCATGAATTCCGGTGTAATGCCTTTGATATAGGGCAACAGTGGGCAGCCCTCGACGGGTTTCATGTCCGGCGCGGGCAGGCTTTGCATGTTGACGGTCGACTCGCGTGACGCGCCGAAGCTGCCCTGCACGAGGGTCACCACCTGGCCCTGTTGCAGCACCCTGCCCAGCACCTGAGTGACGGCTTTGCCTTCACGCAGCACGTCGACTTCAAAGCTGACGGGGTCATCCGGCGCCACAGGTCCAACGAAGGTTACGGACAGCGAGCGCAAGGCACGCTGCGCAGGCACCCGCGCGCGCATGGCTTCATATTGCAAGGCCACCATCAAGCCACCAAACGTTGCGCGCCCCTGCCCCCAGTCAGCCGGGATGGTGACGGACGACGGATTATCACGGACCGCCGCAACCAATTCAGAAAACTGCATGAACACCTCGAAACCGATGATTAGGGGCGAATACTACGCACCCGACAGGCACGGCACAGCGCTTGATTCGGCCAAATCATGAGTGAAAACAGGCTGCACTCAATTTGATCAACGCCCGGTCGGCGTCCTTTTCACCACGGGCCAGGGTCTCACGCCATGCCTGGACACAGGGCTGCAGGTCCGGCTGCTGCTCGGCTTGCAGCAACCACTGCCAGGCATCGTGCCAGTCGCCCAAGGCTTTTTGCGCCACTTTGAGCCGTGCCAGTACCCTCGGCGGCAAGCAATCAAGTTCGGGATAGGCTTCGGCGGCGTAGCGCACGCGCTTGATCAAAAGGCGTACACGGTGCCGGTCATGGCCGGGATCATTCAGCGCTTTTTCGAGGGCCTGCCATTGTTTTTCAAGCACCTTTTCGATGCGTTGACGCAAACCGCGCATCAGCCCTTCGCGCTGTGCGGCCCGCAGAAAGCGCGGGAAGACGTCGAGGATCATCAGCAGTTGCGCCAATTGCGCGCTCTCGGCAACAGCGCCATAACTGCCGGCCAGCTGTGACAGCCGACGCTCAGCCAACTGCACATACCCCTGTTGGCGCAGGTACGCCGCCAGGACTTCCAGATCGCGTAATGGCGTCGTCAGGGCGCCCACTTGCGACGCCGCCATTTCCAGCTGGACCACGCCCGGCAAGCCGCGCAAGGGCCTGAGCAAACTGCGCAGGCGGCGCACCGTAGTGCGCAAATCGTGCAACGCCTCAGGGTCGGTTTCGGCCTGCAAGCGCGCCTGACAGGCCAGTAACCTGACCTCCAGACGCACAATGTTCGCCACAATCCTGTCAACCCAATCAGACATCCATCCCCTCCCCGTCCCGCACCGGCTTAACGACCTGCGCGCGACTCACGAATATAGAAACGCGCTTTCTCGGCTTTTTTCGAGCAGCCTTCAAACGCCTCGAACTGTTGTTGCGTTTTAGCCCCGGTCAGCAATGACAGAGCCTTGGAGTAACTGATAGTGCCGGCAAAACCTTCGGCCTTGGCCAGGTCCAGCTCGTGCCAGGCCGCATCCAGCTGCGTCGCGCAACTGTCACGATAGGCCGTTTTGCCCGCACAACCGGCCAGCATCAACGCCATCAACGGCACACAGATCAGCGCTTTCATGGACATATCCTCGAACAAATAATATTAATCAGAGGCTAAGACGCAAAAGCATGCAGAAAGTGCCCCGCCCCAGCGCGCCCTCTTTGCAAGACTAGCTTGCCCATTCAGGAAAAGGCATTGCATTGTTAGCACCTTACTGCCAAGGATTGATTCATGAAAAAGCGCGTTGCGTTGGTGTTGGGCTCGGGTGGCGCCCGCGGGTATGCCCACATTGGTGTCATTGAAGAACTCGAACGCCGTGGCTACGACATCGCCTGTATTGCCGGGTGCTCGATGGGCGCCGTGGTAGGCGGCATTTACGCGGCCGGTAAGCTTGATCTGTACCGCGACTGGATTCAAAGCCTGGATTATCTCGATGTGTTGCGGCTGGTTGACGTGAGCTTTCGCCTGGGCGCCATTCGCGGCGAAAAAGTGTTCGGCCAAATCCGCAACATCGTCGGTGAAATCAACATCGAAGACTTGCGCATCCCTTACACCGCCGTGGCCACGGACCTGACCCACCAACAGGAAATCTGGTTTCAGGAAGGCTGCCTGCATCAGGCAATGCGGGCGTCAGCGGCGATCCCCAGCCTGTTTACCCCGGTGATGCAAGGCAACCGCATGCTGGTAGACGGCGGCCTGCTCAACCCGCTGCCCATCGTCCCGGTGGTCTCCAGCCATTGCGACCTGATCATCGCCGTCAACCTGAACTCCACCAGCCAAAACTGCTACCAGTTGCCCGTCATTCAACGTGCCCCGGCGTTTAAAAGCCGTTTCGACAACCTGATGAACTCCCTCGGCTCACACATGCCGTTTCGTACTAAACATGCAAACGACCTGCTGGAGCTCGAGCAAGAGCTGCTCAAGCCTGCCCCGGATGCCGCGCTCAATCCCTGGATCGAATCGTCCCGGCCCGACGGTCAGCAACCGGCCGCCGCGCCGACCCACGAAGGCGCGCCCAAGTCAGCCTCGGGCTCGTTCATCATCGACAACGTCGGCCCGGCGTCGCTGCTGGATTTGATCAACCAGAGTTTCGAAGTCATGCAGACCTCACTGGCGCAATACAAAATCGCCGGTTACCCGCCCGACATCCTGATTAACGTGCCCAAGCGGGTGTGCCGTTTTTTCGAGTTTTACAAAGCGCCCGAACTGATCGCTTTAGGCCGCGAAATTGCCAGCGACACACTGGACCGCTACGAGCGTGAAGCCCACTAAGCGTCCAGCAAACGATAGCCCACGCCCGGTTCGGTCACGATAAAGCGCGGGCAGGTCGGGTCATCTGCCAGCTTTTGTCGCAGATGACCGACCACGATGCGCAGGTAATGGCTGTTCTCCACATGGGTCGGCCCCCAAATATCCTTAAGCAATTGTTGCTGGGTAATGACCCGCCCCGGATGGCGCGCCAACTGCGCCAGCACCGCATATTCCTTGCGCGTCAGGGCGACTTCGGCACCCTCGAGCAGCACACGGCGATACGCCAGATCCACGGTCAGTGGCCCAACCTCGACCGCCGATTGTTGCAATTCACCCACGGGGATCTGGCGCAATAACGCACGGATGCGCGCCAAAAACTCCTGAATCCCGAACGGTTTGGTCACGTAGTCATTGGCGCCGCCATCCAGCGCCTGGACCTTTTGCGCTTCGCTGGCCCGCACCGACAGCACCAGTACCGGCACGCCCGACCATTCGCGAAATTCGCGCAGCACCTGCTGGCCGTCCATGTCCGGCAAACCGAGATCCAGCACCAGGACATCCGGTTTTTGCAGCGCGGCCAGGCTCAAGCCTTCGGCACCCGTGGCCGCTTCCAGCACCTGGTACCCCTGAGACACCAGGCTGATACGCAAAAACTTGCGGATCTGCGGTTCGTCATCAATGACCAGAACAGTTGTGGGTTGGCTCATGGCGTGGGTTCACCGTGCGAAGAGGCGCGAAGAATATCAGGGTTCACGGGGCGGCTCTTCCCCTTCAGGCTGAGGCTGTTCAGGCAGCGGCAAATGCAAGGTGATGCAGGTGCCGCGCCCCTCGATGCCCTCGCCCACACTGATGCGCCCGCCGTGGGCGCCGACCATGCCCTGACAGATCGCCAGCCCCAACCCCGTGCCTTGCCCGCCCCGGTCGCCGCGGGCTGCGGTGTAAAACATGTCGAAAATCTTCGCCCGGTCTTCTTCCGGGATACCGGGGCCCTGATCGCTCACGGCAAACCACAGTTCCTGTTGATTGGCCCCCGCCACCAGTTGCAGTACGCCCTGAGGCGGCGAGAAGCGCGCCGCGTTTTCCAGCACATTGATTAGCGCCTGCTCGATCAACGCCGCGTGGATATGTAACAGCGGCAACTGCGGCGCCACATCGACCTGTACCTGTAATGGCGCGAGCACAGCCCGCAGCCGATTCAACGCACTGCCGACAATGTCGGCCGGTGACACCCAGTCGCGGGCCAGCTTCAAGGCGCCGTGGCCCAGGCGGGTCATGTCCAGCAGGTTCTGGATGTAACGATCCAGACGCTCGGCCTCGTCACGGGTGCCCTCCAGCAACTCGCGGCGGTCGTCCAGCGGGATCGCCTCGCCCAGCGCGAGCAACGTATCAATGCTGCCGCGCATGGTGGTCAAGGGCGTGCGCAGGTCGTGGGACACGGAGGCCAGCAAGGCGCTGCGCAATTGTTCGGTTTCACCATGCAAGCGTGCGGCTTCAAGGTCTTGGGCCAGTTGCGCGCGGGCCAGCGCTTGCGCCAAAGGCTGGCTGAGGGCCATCAGCAAGCGCCGCCGCTGACCACTCAAGGCTTGGCCTTCTTTCGGGCTCACGCCCAGCAAGGCCAATGGGCCGTCGTCCACGGTCAGCGGCCACCACCACCAACGGCCCATCGGCAATGTGCCCGTGCCTTTGCCCGCCGGTTGCTCGTGGCTCCAGGCCCAATCGGCGGCGGCGCGCTCGGCTTCGTTAAATTGCAAAGGCCCGCCGGTTTCCACCGTCCAGCCGCCGCTGCCATCGCGATTGAGCAGGCACAGGTTGAGCTCTTTCCAGCCGCTCAGGTGCTGGGCGGCGGCATTGACCACCGCTTTACGGTCAGTGGCGGCCGTCAATTTGCGCGACAGGTCCAGCAGTTCGCTGGTTTCTTGCTGGGTCTCGCGCAACGCTTGCAACTGACGGCGCTGACGGGCCGCGAGGTTGCCGGTCAGGGCAGCCATCAACAGGAAAAACACCAGCGTCAGGACGTCTTCTTCGCGCTGGATGCTGAACGAGAAATTCGGCGGAATGAACAAAAAGTCATAGGCCAAAAAGGACATCGCCGCACACGCTAGCGCAGGCCCCAGGCTGCTGCGCACCGCGACCAGCAGCACGGCCGCCAGAAACACCATCGAAATATTGGGCAGCGCCAGCACACTGGACACTCCCCAGGCCAACGCACTGGCCAGTACAGTCGCCAACAGCGCCAGACCGTAGTCGAACCACACCAGCGACCCCACGTGCCGGCGCGGCCTGGCATCCGGCGCCTGCTCGTTGTCGAGCACGTTGATTTCCAGCCCGTGGGCATCGCGCAACAATCGCGAGGCCAGGCCGCCGCCGAAGATTTTCCTGCGCCAACTGGGCCGCGACTGACCCACCAGCAGCAAACTGGCGCGGCGCTCTGCGGCGTGCTGAATCAGGGTTTTCGCCACTTCCCCGGCGCGCAGCAACACCACCTCACCCCCCAGACGCTCGGCCAATTGCTGCGCACTTTGCAGGCGCAAACGCGCCTGCTCGTCACGTGCACGCCCGTTGTCGACATGCACCAGACTCCACGGCAAATGTCGCCGCTCGGCCACCCGGCTGGCGTGACGCACCAGCCGCTCTGCCTGAGCATCGCCATCAATGCCCACCAGCAGGCGCCCGCGCAGCGCCGGGGCAGCCTGACCGAGCTGACGATACCCTTTGTCCAGTTCATCATCGACGTACACCGCCGCGGTCTGCATCGCCAATTCGCGCAGGGCATTGAGGTTGGTCTGGGTGAAGAAGGCATCGATGGCCGCGCGTGCCTGCTCGGGCACATACACCTTGCCATCGCGCAGCCGCTCCAACAGTTCGCGGGGCGGCAGGTCGATCAGCAACAGTTCGTAGGCCTCCTGCACGATCCAGTCCGGCAGGGTTTCGCGCACGTGCACGCCGGTGATGCCGCGCACTTGATCGTTGAGGCTTTCCAGGTGCTGGACGTTGACTGTGGTGTAGACATCAATCCCGGCGGCCAGCAACTCCTGCACGTCTTGCCAGCGCTTGGCATGACGACTGCCGGGCGCGTTGCTGTGGGCCAGCTCGTCCACCAGTGCCAGCGCGGGCCGGGCCTCCAACAGGCCATCCAGGTCCATCTCTTCAAGCTGCACGCCCCGGTACTGCGAGCGCACCAGCGGCTGTTGCGCCAAGCCGTTGAGCAGCGCCTGGGTTTCGGCGCGGCCATGGGTTTCCACCACCCCGACCAGTACCCTGACGCCCTGGCGCACGTGAGTGTGTGCCGCCTGAAGCATGGCGTAGGTCTTGCCCACACCCGGGGCCGCGCCCAGAAACACCTTAAGCCGGCCACGGCCGGCCCGAGGCAAATCAGCTAACAACGCATCGGCGCGACCGGAATCTGTCATGTCTTTACCTATTCAAATGGAGAGCAACGCAGCCGTTGCCGCAACAGGCGGCAGCGACTGCGGGGGCAGGTGACTCAGGGTTTGAGCTGCGCCAGTGCCCGGTTCAGGTTCAGCACGTTCACCACCGGCGGCCCTACCCACGGCTGCTCGATATGCGCCTCGAGCAGTTGCTCCACCGTTTGCACCGGCAAGCCACGGGCCGCGGCCACACGTGGCAGTTGATAGCGTATTGCCTCAGGTGGCAAGTGCGGATCCAGCCCGCTGGCCGACGTGGTGAGCATCGCCAGCGGCACCGGCCCCTGTTCGGGCACGGCCCATTCGGCGGCACTGTCCTTGACCCGCGCCGCCAGCGCCGGGTTGCTCGGCGCCAGGTTGCTGGCCGCGCTCGACACCGTGGCATACGCCCCGGCCGAGGGACGCGAATGAAACCATTGTTCGCCGGTGAAGGCTTGGGCGATCAACTGCGAACCGCGCACGCTGCCATCCGCATCGCGCACCAGACTGCCATTGGCCTGATCGGGAAATGCCAGTTGTGCAATCCCGGTCACGGTCAGCGGGTAAATCACCCCGGTAATCGCCGTCAACAACACCATCAGGCTCAGGGCTGGACGTAAAAGAGTAGCCATGTTGCGTTCCTCCTCGGGTTAAACCAGGTGCAGCGTCGTGAGCAGCATGTCGATCAGCTTGATGCCCACAAATGGCACCACCAGCCCCCCAAGACCGTAAATCAGCAGGTTGCGGCGCAGCAGTTGCGCGGCGCTCGCCGCCTGCACCCGCACGCCGCGCAAGGCCAACGGGATCAGCACCACGATAATCAGCGCGTTAAACACGATCGCTGAAAGAATGGCGCTCTGCGGGCTATTGAGGTGCATCACGTTGAGCACGCCCAGTTGCGGGTAGATCGTGGCAAACAGCGCAGGCAAGATGGCGAAATACTTGGCCACGTCGTTGGCAATCGAGAACGTGGTCAGCGCGCCCCGGGTCACCAGCAGCTCTTTACCGATCTGCACCACATCCAGCAGCTTGGTGGGGTCGCTGTCGAGGTCGACCATGTTGGCGGCTTCGCGGGCCGCCTGGGTGCCGTCGTTCATCGCCATGCCCACGTCAGCCTGCGCCAGCGCTGGCGCATCGTTGGCGCCGTCGCCGCACATCGCCACCAGACGGCCGTCGTTCTGTTCCTGGCGGATGCGCGCCAGCTTTTTTTCCGGTGTGGCTTCTGCCAACACATCATCGACCCCCGCCTCGGCCGCGATTGCTGCGGCGGTCAGCGGGTTGTCACCGGTCACCATGACCGTGCGAATCCCCAGTTTGCGCAGTTCGGCAAACCGCTCGCGGATGCCCGGCTTGACCACGTCCTTGAGGTGAATCACGCCCAGCAGCTTGCCTTGCACGCACACCAGCAACGGGGTGCCGCCGCTTTGGGCAATTTTGTCGATTTCACGGGACAAGGCCGGTGCGACGTCGTCACGTTTGAGGCCGACAAAGGCCAGTACCGAATCCACGGCGCCCTTGCGGTACACGCGCATGTTGTAATCGACACCTGACAGCCGCGTTTCAGCCGTAAACGGCACCGCTGTGATGTCATGCGCCTCGGGCTCGGGCAGTGCGTGCAGCCCACGGATGAACTCGACAATCGACTTGCCCTCGGCCGTGTCGTCGGCCAGCGACGCCAACAGCGCGCCCTGCGCCATCTCCATCGCAGTCACGCCGGGCGCCGCGTACAGCGCGGTGCAGCGACGGTTACCGAAGGTGATGGTGCCGGTCTTATCCAGCATCAGCACATGCACGTCACCCGCGGCTTCCACCGCGCGGCCTGACTTGGCAATCACATTCAGGCGTACCAGCCGGTCCATGCCGGCAATGCCGATGGCCGACAGCAAGCCGCCGATAGTGGTCGGGATCAATGTCACCAACAGCGCGACCAGAAACACCAACGGCAGGCTGCCCCCCGCAAAATAGGCGAAAGGTTGCAAGGTCACGACCACGATCAAAAAAATCAGGGTCAGGCCGATCAGCAGAATATCCAGCGCCACTTCGTTGGGGGTTTTCTGGCGTTTGGCGCCTTCGACCAGCGCGATCATGCGGTCGAGCGTCGACTCCCCGGGGTTGGCGCTGATCTGCACCAGCAGCCAGTCCGACACCAGCCGCGTGTTGCCCGTGACGGCCGAACGGTCACCGCCCGACTCACGGATCACCGGAGCGGACTCGCCGGTAATCGCTGCTTCGTTGACCGCAGCAATGCCTTCAATCACTTCGCCGTCACCGGGGATCATCTCCCCGGCTTCAACACGCACCACATCGCCTTTGCGCAAGCGCGTGGCCGGGACCACTTCAAAGCTGCCGTTGGCCGTGCGACGGCGCGCACTCAAACCCACGCTGCCCGCCTTCAGGCTGTCGGCCCGTGCCTTGCCCCGGCCCTCGGCCAGGGCTTCGGCGAAATTGGCAAACAGCACGGTAAACCACAGCCACAGTGCGATTTGCAGCGCCACGCCGGTGGACACCACAGGGTCGGGCAGCACGCACAAGATCGTGGTGAAGATCGCCGTCAATTCCACTACCAGCATCACGGGCGAGCGCTTGAGCTGACGCGGGTCAAGTTTGACGAACGCTTGCAACAACGCCGGACGCCACAGGTCGGCAAACGCGGTTTTCGGTGACGCGGGCGCCTGAGTGGCAGGCGCAGGCGTCAGGGTTTTAACAGGAGCTGGCATGCTCATCATTGTGTCCTCAGAAGCCCGGAATCAGTTGTTCAGCGATAGGGCCAAGGGCCAGTGTCGGCAAGAAGGTCAAACCGCCTACCAGCACGATGGTCATGGTCAGCAGCACCACAAACAGCGGGCCGTGGGTGGGGAAGCTGTCCTGCCCCACGGGTGCGGTTTTCTTCATCGCCAAACTCCCGGCCAGTGCCAGCACCGGCAGGATGTAGCCGAAACGGCCAATCAACATCCCCAGCCCCAGCATCAGGTTGTAAAACGGCGTGTTGGCATTTAGGCCGGCAAACGCAGAACCGTTGTTGGCACTGGCCGAGGTAAAGGCATACAGCACTTGACTGAAACCATGGGCACCCGGGTTGCTCACCGACGCAACGGCACTCGGCACACTGGTCGCCAACGCACTGAGCACCAGCACGCCCACCGGCATCACCAGCAGCGTGACCACCAGCAGTTGCACCTCTTTGGCTTGCAGTTTTTTGCCCAGGTACTCGGGGGTACGGCCAATCATCAAACCGGCCAGGAACACGGCAATCAGCACGTTGAGCAACATGCCGTAGAGACCGGCGCCTACCCCGCCGAAAATCACTTCACCCACCATCATGTTGGCCAGCGCCACCATCCCGCTCAGGGGGTTGAGGCTGTCATGCATGCCATTAACCGAACCGTTTGACGCAGCGGTGGTGGTCTCGGTCCACAGCACCGTAGCGGTGGTGCCAAAACGCACTTCCTTGCCTTCCAGCGGGGCGCTGTGTTCAACCAACGGGCTGTTGAGCGCAGGGTTGGGTTGAGACTCTGCATACAACGCCGTGCCGCCGCCGACCAGGAACAACGCCAGCATGCAGGCGATGATGGCCCGGCTTTGGCGCAGGTCCTTGACGTAATGGCCAAACATAAACACCAGCGCCACGGGAATCAGGATGATTGACGCCACTTCAAACAGGTTGCTCCAGGCTGTCGGGTTCTCGAACGGGTGCGCCGAGTTGACCCCAAAAAAGCCACCGCCATTGGTGCCCAGTTGCTTGATCGCAATTTGACTCGCCGCCGGGCCGAGCGGGATGACCTGATCCACACCCTGCACCGTCACCGCACTGACATAGTGCGCGAAGGTTTGCGGCACGCCCTGCCACACCAGCAGCAACGCCAGCACCAGGCACAACGGCAGCAAGCCGTAGAGCGTGGCGCGGGTCATGTCGACCCAGAAATTGCCCAGCGTACGGGCCGACCGACGGCTAATACCACGGCACAAGGCAACCAATACCGCCAGGCCGGTGGCCGCACTGACGAAGTTCTGCACAGTCAGGCCAGCCATCTGGCTGAAGTAACTGAGCGTCGCTTCGCCGCTGTAGCTCTGCCAGTTGGTGTTGGTGACAAAACTCACGGCGGTGTTGAACGCCTGCGTCCACTCCTGCCCCGGCAACTGCTGCGGGTTGAGCGGCAAATACTGCTGCAACAGCAAAATCGCGAACAGCAACACAAAGCCTGCGAGGTTGAACGCCAGCAACGCCAGCGTGTACTTCTGCCAGCTTTGCTCATCCCCCGGATCGACCCCGGCCACCCGGTAACAGACCTTCTCGACCGGCCCGAACACTGGCGTCAACCACGTGCGCTGACCTTCCATGACCTTGTAATAAAAACGTCCCAGCCAGGGCGCAGGCAGCAACACCAACGTGAAAAAGGCCAGCAACAGCCCATAGTCATAACTGTGCATACCCGCTCCTAATTCCGATCAGCGCGCAACAGCGCCACCAGCAGATAAACGAACAGCCCCACTGCCAACAGCAGCGACACCCCATCCAGAATGCCCATCGACGTGCTCCCCAAAGCGGCGATTGCCGCGTGTTGGGAAAGTGTGGGGTTCAGGGGTGTAAAGGATCGAGATCGAGGGGTATGCGGAGGCGTAAAAAGGGCGTAAAGAAAACAATCACTGCAGACCCTCACCGGCTACCGGGTCTGCAACGACAGCAGTGCGAACGCTTACTGCAGCAGCGGGGTGTCGAGCACCTCGGATGCGCCGCCCAGCACGCTTTCGCTCAGCTGGATAAACGACGGGGTGTTGACCTTGTCCATGCGCATCAACGCTTGGCTCACATCGTCCAGCGAACGCTTGCTATGGGTTTGCAGACGAATTTCGCGGTCCAGCGCCTGCAACAGCGTCACAGCACGCGCCACCGCCGCCGGATTGGCCTGCGCGCCGCGCAACCGCGTGACGCCTTTGCCGGTCGCATTGAGCTTGTGCTGCAACGTCTGATAACGCTCGTCGCTCATCCCGCCTGCGCGGCGCATCAATTCAATGGCGTAATACTCGCTCAGCCCTTGGCTGATCCAGTCATGGCCCGGCTCTACCTGGATGCCACTGAACAGTTGCACCAATTCGCGCAACAACGGGCTGCTGCCAGACTCGCTGACCATCGGCAACGCGCTGCTCAGGTAAATGGAGTTGCGGTCGGCGCTGGCGCCTTTCCACATCGGGCTGCCCGCACCGACGATCAGTAACTTGGGCGGGTTGCGCGGGAACACTGCTTGCACCTGCGGCCAGACGAACGTCAGCAGCGTCAGGACGTCCATACGCCGCATGCCTTGCCCTTGCGGCGCGGCAACGGTGACCTCGGTTTCGCCCAACGTGGTGCGACGGCTGCCCAGCGTGCCCGCCAGCATCCACCCGGTTGGCCGATCAAACAAACGCGACACGTCATCAATACGGAAACGGTTTTTACCGATACGCGGCCACGCTGTTTCGACACTTTTCCAGCCGTCGGGCAAGACGAACGTCAGCCGCGACACCAGCTCGGTACCGTCCTGCTGATCGAGGCTGGCAGGCGGCACCAGTTGCTCGCCACGGAACAACGCCCACTTGGCCGTGGAATAGGTGTCGAAACTGCCGTTCTTGAAGGGGTGATTGAGGCGAACCCGGTAACTCAGACTGGCGGTGCCTGACGCGGGATGCCACACGCCACGGCTGTGTTGCGGGTCAGCAGTGAGCTGCCAGCCGCCATCGGCCTTGAAGTCGCTGTAGCTGCCGGGGGCGCCAAGGTCAAAATCCAGGCTGCGCACGGCTGAGCCTTCAGCCAACGTCAGGCGCACGTCGGCCTGGCCGGTCTGCGGCATCAGGCGCACGTGGTAATCCAGATTGACTTTTTGCGCAGCCCACAACGGGCTGCCGAGCAGTGCAATCAGGAGTCCCAGAGGTAGTTGGTAACGCAGCGGCATACACACTCCTTGCGACCGCTCCGGGCGTTAACCGGCGCGGAAAATCAGGTGATCTTCCCAGTCTTCTTCCGGCACGCTGCCTTCGGCCAGCATGCGTCCCGATTGCGAGATGCGCTCGTGATGCACCGCATCCGGATCACCGCATACCAAGTGGTGCCACAACGGCAAATCCTTGCGCTCGCTGACCAGGCGGTAGCCGCAGGTGGGCGGTAGCCATTTGAACGCTTCTGCCTTGCCCGGCGACAGTTGAATGCAGTCCGGAACGGAATCACGTCGATTCGGGTAGTCAGTGCACTGACAGGTTTTCAGGTCGAGCAATTTGCAGGCAATGCGCGTGTAGTAGACGCTGTTGTCGTCTTCATCTTCGAGCTTTTGCAGGCAGCACAGGCCGCAGCCATCGCACAGCGACTCCCATTCCTCCTGATCCAGTTGATCGAGGGTTTTGCGGATCCAGAACGGTTCAACTTTTGCGGCCATGGCTCAAACATCAACATCGGGAAATGGAAAAGGCCGCCAGTCTAGTGCCCAAGGCCCCGCGGGCCAAGGGCTTGTCGTCAGACTTGTCAGCTCGATGGCATAACAGTAGCTTTGCGCCTACGCTGAACCGCGAAAATTAACTCAGGTATCGAGAATGACTGCTAATACCCGCATCGCCGATCACGCCATTCATGAGCAATTCACCCAACGCTGGTCACCCCGCGCCTTTACCGATGCAACCATCGATAAACCGACCCTGATGAGCTTTTTCGAAGCCGCACGCTGGGCGCCCTCGGCTTACAACTCGCAGCCGTGGCGCTTTCTGTTCGCGCTGCGTGGCACGCCGGCGTTTGATCGCTACCTGAGCTTGCTGGTGGAATTCAACCAGGGTTGGGCCAAGCACGCGGCCGCGCTGGTGGTGATTGTGTCGAAAACCACCTTCGCCGCACCGGGCACCACCGAAGAGAAACCTTCACCCACTAACGCGTTCGATACCGGCGCAGCCTGGGGCCATCTGGCTTTGCAAGCCCACTTGAGCGGCTGGCACACCCACGGCATGAGCGGGCTCGATTACGAGCGCGCCCATAAAGAACTGAAAATCCCGGAAGGCTATGCCGTGCAAGCCATGGTGGCGATCGGCAAGCTGGGTGACAAAGCGACGCTGGTGGATTACCTGCAAGCCAAGGAAGTGCCCAGCCAGCGTGAGCCGCTGAGCAAATTAGTCGCTGAAGGTGATTTCAGCCTCTAAGCGATTGCGCTGTGGCAGCCGCATACCGCGAGCGTTTGACCTGACAATTAAACGCTCGCGCTGCCCGGCAGCCACTACAGACGGTTAATAGCCGCGCGTGAAATCCACTTCGCCACGCATTGGCTGCCCCGCCTGAAACGCACGCAGATTGTCGACGAACAGTTGCACCATCAACGACGGTGAAGTCGGTGCCGAACTGTGACCCGTCAACAACAGGCCCCAAGCGGTCCAGAACGGATGCTTGGCGGGCAATGGCTCTTGCCGGCAAACGTCAATCACGGCGGCTGCAATATGGCCAACCCGCAACGCTTCAACCAGGTCCGCGTCCACCACGGCGACGCCGCGCCCGGCGTTGATGAAGACCCCGGTGGGGTTGAATTGCGCAAACAGCTCGGCATCGTACAGATCGTGAGTGTCCGGCGTGTTGGGCAACAGGTTCACCACGTAATCCACCGCCCCCACCAGGCGCGGCAAATCGTCCAGCGTACCTACCTCCTTGAAGGGCGCCTGTTCACGGGCCGTACGGGCGATGGCATACAGCTCCACGCCAAACGGTTGGAGAAACTGCGCCACGGTCTGGCCAATGTCTCCGGCGCCGACGATCAGCACCTTGCGCCCGACCAGACTCTGGCCCATGCGGTTGTCCCATTTGCGCTCCACCTGACTGACCAGCCGCGCCATGACTTCGCGCTCGTGCCCGAGGATGTACGTGAGGACGTATTCGGCCATCACCTGCCCGAAAATGCCCACGGCACGGGTCAGGCGGTAGTTACGCTGCAAGCCGCCGGCCAACAGCGGCGTGATGCCGGCCCAGGTCGATTGCAGCCACTGCGGTTGATGACCTTGACGCATCAGCGTCGCCAGCAGATCAGGCTGGCCCAACCATACCGGGCAATCGGCCGCCAGACGCGACAGCTGCGCCGAATCGCCACTGGTCAACACGTCCAGTTCAGGCGCTGCCTGTTGCAGCAGGCGTGTGTAAAGGGGGTGGTCATGTTCGGCAATCAGAACGCGCATGCTCGTAACCTTTTTAAAACGCTGCCAGCGGCCGCCGTCGCGGGTTAACGCGTCGAGTTCAGGCAGCGCCAATGCAATTGAATCCACTCAGGACAGGTGCCCGCTGCCGGGCACCTGGATCGGGCTTTTACATCGGGTCGTTGCGACGCAATAACTCTTCGGGCAAGTGTTCGATGTATTCGTCTTCGGCCGGTGGCATCTGCAGGTGATAGCCTTGTTTCTCAAGGTTCTCCAACACCACGGCGATGTCTTCGCGCGACAGCTTGCGCTCGGGGGTCAGCACCAGATCGAACGCGTGAATGGCTTTGCCAAACGCCGCCATCAAAGGCTCCGGCACGCGCTCCAGGGCATCGGCCTTGAGCACGTACAAATACATTTCGTTGCGCTTGGTGCTGCGGTAAATAGAGCAAATACGTTTCACGACGGTTCTCCAGCAGTGGCCAGGCTGTCGAGCAGTGCCTGACCCATCAGCTCACGGCGCCATCCGCGCAGTGAGTCCGGCAATTGATAAGGCCCATTGGGGAAGCCGCTTTTGACCAGCGCTTCCAGGGTTTTCTTGCGCAGCATCAGCTCGGGCGCCATGTTCAGTTGTTCGGCATAGACCTGACCCACGGCCCGCAGGCGCTTGATCAACGCAGCGGCCTCCACCGGCAACGGCTCGGGTACGGCAGGTGGCCACTGCTCCGGCGGCAGGCTGCCTGCACGCTTGATCAGGCCGAGCAAAAATTCGCCGTCCTGGCGCACGGTTCGCGGGTGCATGTCTTCAATGCGCGCCAACGACACCAGATTGTCGGGCTGAGTTTTGGCCAACGGCCACAACGCATGTTCACGTACGATCCGGTTACGCGGCAGGTCGCGGGCGCGGGCTTCACGTTCACGCCAGGCGCAGATTTCTCGCAACACCGCCAACTGATCGCGGGACAGTTTCCACGCCAGCTTGGCCTCGCGGTACACCTCGTTCGGGTCCACTTCGCGGCGCAAGTTCGCCACCAGTTCAGCACCGTCTTCCAGCACCCAGTTGTACTTCTCATCGGGCAGGCGCGGACGCAACAACACATACACTTCCGCCAGATGTTGTGCATCTTCGGCGGCGTAACTGATCTGGGTTTCGGAGAGTGGGCGTTGCAGCCAGTCCGAACGGGTTTCGCCTTTGGGCAGGTCCAGGTCGAGCACTTCCTTGACCAGGCGCGAATAACCCATTGAGAAGCCCAGGTTCAGGTAAGCGGCTGCCAACTGGGTGTCAAACAAGGGCGCAGGCAAACTGCCCGTCAGGCGCAACAGCACCTCAAGGTCCTCGCTGCACGCGTGCAACACTTTAACCACTGCCGGGTTTTCCAGCAGGGCCGCCAGCGGCTGCCAGTTGTCGATGGTCAACGGGTCAATCAGGTAAGCGCGCTCCCCGTCGCCGATCTGAATCAAACCGGCAATCGGGTAAAAGGTGTCGACCCGCATGAATTCGGTGTCGAGGGCTACGAACGGCAAATGCTGCCATTGGGCGCAATGTTGACCGAGGCTATCGTTGTCGCGAATCCAGTGAATATCGATGGCCACACGGCTCTCCCTTGAAGAATGGCGCGCAGTATATATCGGCATCAGGCTGTTACGGCGATTGACTGACAAACTTGCTGACGAAAATACCTACATGGATTTGGGTGTCTACCTTCACGCGCGCTCTCTTTAAACGTAGCGTTTGTGCCGGCTCCCGCATCGCACAGCAGTGCGCCCATGACTTAAGCTGTGATGCGATGCGCCAGACTGACGTCATTTTGAAACATCCCGAGACAAGGCGGTCTTGCAACACGCCTTCCCTCCCCGCCTGATGCCAACCTTTCATCGAACAGGACGCCGGTATGCGCCAATTGTTGAAACGCACCGCTACTGCCTTTTTACTGGCAGGCTCAAACGCCATGGTATTACCCGCCATGGCCAGCCCTCTCGACGCCACCGTGCAGGAAGCGGCCAACGCCGTCATGCAGGCATACAACGTGCCTGGTCTGGCTATCGGCATCAGTGTCAATGGCAAACAACAGTTCTACACCTACGGCGTCGCATCCAAAGCGGACGCTACCCCTGTGACCGCCGATACGCTGTTCGAAGTGGGCTCTATCAGTAAAACCCTGACCGCGACCCTGGCCGCTTACGCCCAAGCCAACGGGCAACTGTCGCTCAATCAAACGGTCGGTTCTTATTTGCCCGAATTGCGCAACACCCCTTTTGGCAACGTCACGCTGATCGGGCTGGCCACCCACACAGCCGGCGGTTTTCCATTGCAGGTGCCCGATGACGTTCAAAACGACGCGCAACTGATGGACTACCTCATCGCCTGGCAACCGGCCTACCCGCAGGGAACCCAGCGCAGCTATGCCAACCCGAGCATCGGCATGCTGGGCGTGATCACGGCCAAACGCATGCACCTGCCGTACACCCAAGCCCTGCAAGATCAGCTGTTACCTGCCCTGGGGATGAAAAACAGCTACTTGCAGGTGCCTGCCAGCGAGATGCCCCGCTATGCCCAGGGTTACAACAAAGAAGATGCACCCGTGCGTTTAGCCGGTGGCGTGTTAGCCGATGAGGCCTACGGCCTGAAAACCACAGTACGGGATCTGACTCATTTCGCTGAATTGAACGCAGGCATGGGTCAGGTCAGCAAGACGCTTCGACGTGCGCTCAATGCCACCCATACCGGTTACTTTCGTGTCGGCCCCATGACGCAGGATCTGGTGTGGGAACAATACCCTTACCCGGTCAGGCTTGAGGCGTTGCTCGAGGGCAACGCCAGTCAAATGGTGTATGAAACGCAACCGGTGGTTGCCCTTGACCCGCCTCTGGCACCGCAGCGCGAGGTGTGGATCAATAAGACCGGTTCAACCAATGGCTTTGGCGGCTACATTGCCTTCGTGCCAGCCAAAAAACAGGCCGTGGTCATCCTTGCGAACAAAAATTACCCGAACGAAGCCCGGGTAAAGCTGGCTCACACCCTGCTTCAAGCGTTGGATTAGGTTTCCTTGCGCAACACAAAAATGCTGCCCGCTCCCCGGCCGGGGAGCACATCGTATTGTTTGAGAACGCTGAAACCCGCCTCTGAAAACTGAGCTTCAACTTCCTCCTTGGCCACACAAATGCGCTGCGGGTAATGTGAGGATTTGATGCACAGGGAGAGGATCAAGGTGTCACGGCTGACCCGGTGCAATTCGCGCAAAATCGCCAGACGGTGTTCGCTGTCACGCACATGATGGAATAACTGCATGCAAAAAATGCAGTCCACAGCGTTTTCCGACATGTCGATGGTAAACACCGAGCTTTGGAACAAGGTGATACGCGCCAGCAAGCCCGAGGAGTGGTGAGTGCGGGCGTGATCCAACATACCCGCAGACGGGTCTGCGGCCAGAATCACCCGGTTGCCGTGTTCGGCCAGCAATGGCCAGAAACGCCCCGCTCCGCACGCCAGATCCAGTACCAGCCCCGGCTCGCCCGCGATTTTCAGCGCGCGCCGGATCAGCGACCGTTCACGCCACCTTGTCAGACGCTGGAGCACGCCTACAGGCCGCACGTCCTGGCACACCTGAGCATGCTCACGGTCGTAGCTTTCAGCAAATTCAAGCTCAATGGTGGAAGGTGGCTGCGATGACATGGCCCGCGAACTCTTGTGGTTTGAAGTTATTCGCAGAAGAGATTAATGGGGCGCCGGTGAAAAAATTGTCAGGAAAGAATGAAAACCTTCGTGGCCCTCCAGGCCGCTTCGCCCGTTGAACCACGCGTTTAGTCCTGACAAGAGCGGCGGATAGCCGCTCCCTCCGTTGGGCGATCAGGCCTGCTGCAAGTACCAGCGCCAGTCCTGCTCGCCCACTTCGCCCATGAACTGTCGGTATTCCGCATTTTTGACCGCCAGGTAGACGTTGAGAAACGCCGGGCCAAACGCCTCCTTGGCCCATTCGGAGCGTTCAAGGGCCCGCAGGGTCGTCAGCCAGTCAGTGGGCAATTGCTCGGCGGCCTGCGCATAACCATTGCCCTCGACCGGGGCGCCCGGATCGCGCTGCTCTCGAATCCCGCGATGTATACCGGCCAGAATGGCCGCAGCGGCCAAATACGGATTGGCATCGGCGCCGCAAATCCGGTGTTCGATATGCCGCGAGAAGGCCGGGCCGCCCGGCACTCGCAGGCTCACGGTGCGATTGTCCACGCCCCAGGTCGCCGCCAGCGGCGCGTAACTGTTGCTCTGAAAGCGCCGATAAGAGTTGGCATTCGGGCAAAACATCAGCAGTGAGTCCAATAAGGTACTGAGCATGCCGCCCACGGCCTGTCTGAGTAGCGGTGTTCCTGCGGGCGCTTCACTGGCGAACAGGTTGTTGCCGTCTTTGTCGGCCAGGCTGACGTGCATGTGCATGCCTGTCCCGGCAAGATCGTCAAATGGCTTGGCCATGAAGCACGCCGCCATCCCGTGTTTGTGCGCCACGCCCTTGACCAGTCGTTTGTAGCGCACGGCTTCGTCCATCGCCTGCAACGCGTCGGTACGATGCTCAAGGGTAATTTCCACTTGCCCCGGCGCGTATTCGGAAATGGCCGTGCGTGCCGGAATGCCTTGCAGCGTGCAGGCACTGTACAGATCGGCCAAAAACGGCTCGATTTGCTCCAGTTCACGCAAGCCGTATACCTGCGTCGCCCGTGGCCGTTGACCGTCGGCATCAAGCGCCGGTTGCGGCCGCCCCTGGCTGTCGCGCTTTTGGTCAAGCAAGTAAAACTCCAGTTCCGCCGCCATCACCGGGTAGTAGCCGTCGGCCTTTAGCCCGTCGATCACTTTGACCAGCAGATGCCGTGGGTCAGCCACAGTGGCGGGCATCCCTTGTTCAGGGTGCATGCTGACCTGCACCGCTGCCATCGGTATCTGGCGCCACGGCATGGGTTGCAGGCTGCCACTCAACGGGTAGGCGCGGCAGTCGATATCACCCACGTCCCAGACCAGACCGGTATTTTCCACATCGTCGCCATTGATGCTCAGGCCCAGAATGGTGCTCGGCAGCGGGCGGCCGCTTTCGTAGACCGCCAGCAGTTCATCGCGGTGTAGCCACTTGCCGCGCGGCACACCGTTGTTGTCGAGGATAAACAACTCAAACATCTCGATATCCGGGTGCAACGCCAGAAAGTCCAAGGCTTCTTGCAGGGGGGCAAACAGGGGGGCGGCACTCATGGGAATACTCGTTAAAAAGGCGTATCAGACAAGCGCGAAGAGGCGCGGTTGATCAACATCAGCCAACACAACGGGTATCCGGGGGGCGCGCATGGCGGCAGTGAAACAAAGCCCAAAACGCAAGTTCACAAGGAAGATCACACAAATCAAGGGTGGCGCAAGGGACAACACCCAGCTGCGGCCGTTCTGAGCGCGCGTACACGCCTGACAGCCACTGATGTTGAATCTCTATAAGGCCAAGCCTCATACCTGCAACCAATACCGAAAAAGTACCTGCAGCCTCCCATGCGCCGCAGCGCGCTTAAATACAGACTTATCAACCTTTGCGTGGCCAACCGCTAAACATATGAAGTGATCTGATCGCGAAGCGATACCGCTGGTCGTGCCCTGATGAACATCTTTTCATCGAACGTATGCATCCACGGCAAGGTCGGATTCTGTGTCTATCCTGCTTGGGCAACGGTTACTCACCTGACTCAAGCCGACTGTATTCTTACTTCAAGGAACCTCTCCCATGTCCCGAACGGTTGCTGATTACATCACCGAAACCCTGCAAGAGGCTGGCGTCAAGCGCGTGTTTGGCGTGGTGGGCGACTCGTTGAACGGCTTTACCGACTCGTTGCGCCGTCAGGAGCGCATTGAGTGGATTCACATGCGTAACGAAGAAGCGGCGGCCTTTGCCGCCGGTGCCGAGGCGCATTTGACCGGTGAACTGGCGGTGTGCGCCGGCAGCTGCGGTCCCGGCAACCTGCATTTGATCAACGGCCTGTTCGACGCCCATCGCAGCGGCGTACCGGTGCTGGCGCTGGCCGCGCATATTCCCAGCAGCGAAATCGGCATTGACTACTTCCAGGCCACCCACCCCGAAAGCCTGTTCAAGGAATGCAGCCATTACGTGGAACTGGTCTCGCACCCCGAGCAGTTGCCGCAGATTCTGGAGCGCGCCATGCGCATGGCCATCGCCAAACGCGGCGTGGCGGTGGTGGTGATTCCCGGGGATGTGGCCCTGCAAACCACGCAAGCCAAGGTGCCCAACTGGCTCAAGCCCGCCACGCCACTGATTCGCCCCGCCGATGCCGAGATCGATGAGTTGGCCTCATTCCTCAATGACGGACGTAAAGTGACTTTGCTGTGCGGCGCAGGGTGTGCGGGGGCACATACCGAAGTGCTGGCGCTGGCGGAGCGCCTGAAAGCGCCGATTGTGCATGCGTTGCGCGGCAAGGAACACGTCGAATACGACAACCCGTATGACGTCGGCATGACCGGCCTGATCGGCTTTGCGTCCGGTTATAAAGCGATGATGAACTGCGATACGTTGCTGATGTTGGGCACCAACTTTCCGTACCGTCAGTTCTTCCCGGAGCACGGCAATATTGCGCAAATCGATTTGCGTCCCGAGGCGTTGGGCAACCGTTGCCCGTTACAGCTCGGGTTGCTGGGTGACGTGAAGCTGACGTTACAGGCCGTGTTGCCCAAGGTCATACAAAACGCCGACAGTGATCACCTGGAGGCCGCCCTCAAGGACTACAAAAAGTCCCGGGAAGACCTCGATGCGCTGGCCGAAAGCGGGCCAAACAGCGACATCATTCACCCGCAGTACCTCAATCGACTGGTCAGCGAACTGGCGGATGACGACGCCATTTTCACCTGCGACGTCGGCACGCCCACTGCCTGGGCAGCGCGTTATTTGAAGATGAACGGCAAGCGGCGTCTGGTCGGGTCGTTTAACCACGGCTCCATGGCCAATGCCATGCTGCAAGCCATTGGTGCGCAGGCAGCCTTCCCGGACCGGCAAGTGGTGTCGATGTCGGGTGACGGCGGTTTCACGATGATGATGGGCGACTTTCTGACGCTGAATCAGGTGGGCTTGCCCATCAAGGTCATTGTGTTGAACAACGGCACGCTCGGCTTTGTCGAGATGGAAATGAAAGCGGCGGGGTTTCCCGACGTGGGCTGCGACCTGAAAAACCCGAACTTCGCAGCAATGGCCGAGGCCATGGGCGTCAAAGGCATTCGCGTGGAACACCCTTCGCAACTAGAAGCCGCGCTGCGTGAAGCCTTCAGCCATCCTGGGCCGGTGTTGGTGGATGTGGTCAGCGCCCGTCAGGAACTGGTCATGCCGCCGACCAAAACCTTCGAACAAGCCAAAGGCTTTAGCCTGTTCATGCTCAAAACGGTGATGGATGGCCGCGCACGGGAATTGATTGATCTAGCCAAGGTCAACCTGTTGCGTTGAGTTCGCCGCAACAGCAAAACCCTTGGGGCCTGCGCCTCAGGGGTTTTGCTTTGCCCGGAGTCCGCGACGGCTTATGGATCGACGCTGGAGGCTACCAAGTCAAATTTTGTAATAACTCTGCACGACAGAAAAAGGCTGGATCGCTGTAGTCTTGCCCTCCCTCATTGACGCAAGGTTTATATGAACACCCTTCTGGAGCCTCCCAGTCGCTTCTTGGCACTCGCCGCCCCTCTACGCCCGCATCGCTCCACCTCACCTCCCTGCACTGTCTCCGTTCGGTGCTTGTTTGCTTTCTCAGTGCTTGGCCTGCCCCTGACACCTACGCTGCGCGCGTGCGTCGGCGCGTCTGTGACCACCTGGCCTGTCGTTTTCCGTTTTAAGCAAGAGGTTTACTGATTCCTATGGAATGGATTGCAGATCCTACGGCCTGGTTAGGCCTGTTGACGTTGATTGTGCTGGAGCTGGTGCTGGGTATTGACAACCTGGTGTTTATCGCGATTCTGGCGGACAAACTGCCGCCGGAGCAGCGCGACCGTGCACGTGTCATCGGCTTGTCGCTGGCGCTGATCATGCGACTGGGCCTGTTGGCCAGTATCTCGTGGATGGTGACGCTCACCGAGCCGCTGTTCGAGGTGTTTGGCAAAGTGTTCTCGGGCCGCGACCTGATCATGCTGTTCGGTGGTCTGTTCCTGTTGTTCAAGGCAACGATGGAGCTGCATGAGCGGCTGGAAGGCCATGTGTCTGAACGCACCTCAAACACGACCTACGCACTGTTCTGGCCGATCGTGGCGCAAATCGTGGTGCTGGACGCCGTGTTTTCCCTGGACGCCGTGATCACGGCGGTGGGCATGGTCGAGCACTTGTCGGTCATGATGATTGCCGTGGTGTTCTCCATCGGCCTGATGATGCTGGCCAGCAAGCCGTTGACCCGCTTCGTCAACAGCCACCCGACGGTGATCATGCTGTGTCTGGGCTTCCTGATGATGATCGGCTTCAGTCTCACGGCTGAGGGGCTGGGCTTCCACATTCCCAAAGGCTACCTGTATGCAGCCATTGGCTTCTCGATCCTGATCGAGTTGTTCAACCAGATCGCACGTGCTCGCCGCAAAAAGAGCCTGCAAGGTGTACGCCCGATGCGTGAGCGCACGGCGCACGCCGTCATGCGCCTGTTGAGCGGACGCAAGCTGGAAGCGGATGAAGTGGACGACGAAATTGCTGACATGCTGGATGGCGGCGAGACCAAAGAGGTGTTTCACCGTCGCGAACGCATCATGATCAGCGGCGTGTTGCAGTTGGCTGAGCGCCCTATACGTAAGGTGATGACGCCGCGCGCCACCATCGACCACATCGACTTGGCTGATTCGCCCGAGACCATTCGTACGACCCTGATGCACTCGTCCTATTCGCGCTTACCGCTCATTCGCGAAGGGCGAATTGATGAGCCGCTGGGGTTCATTCACAAGAAAGAACTGCTCAAGGAATTACTCGCGGGCAATCAGCCGAATCTGGAGGCCATGGCGCGTAAAACCATCAACTTGTTGGACAGCTTCTCGATCCTCAACGCCCTGGAACAGATGCGCAAGGAATCGACGCATATTGCGTTTGTCGTCAATGAATTCGGGGATTTTCTCGGCATTCTGACCATGACCGACATTCTGGAGTCCATTGCGGGCGAGCTACCGGATGCCAGTGAAATCGACGGCCCGGACATCGACGTGCTGGACGACGGTTTTGCCGTCAGCGGTGCGTTGAACCTGAGTCAGGTGCGTGAGCGCACCGGGTTCCCGGCCCAAAGCACGGACGACTATCACACCGTTGCGGGGATGGTCATGAGCCTGCTGGACCGCTTGCCGATCAAGGGTGACCGGATTCAATGGCAGGACTGGAACCTGACCGTCACTGAAGTCGAAGAACGGCGTGTGACCCGCGTTCACCTGTCCAAATCGTAAAAACCTGAGCGCCCTTGCCACTTTTCACACAAGCGGCAAGGGCTGTACCACTGCGCAAAAGCGCAATGCGGCCTTTCACTCCTCCAGAACAATCGCTTAATATACGTTTCATATGCATTTCATATTGAGCGTACCAATGGGCATCGTAAAAATTTCAGACCCCATGCACGAAAACCTGCGGCTCGCGAGCAATGCGCTGAGCCGCTCTATCAACGCGCAAGCCGAACACTGGATGCGCATCGGCATGCTGAGCGAGCTACACCCTGACCTGGACCACAACCACATCTGCCGTTTGCTGATACGCGCCGAACTGGCGGGCGGTCTGGACCTCAAGTCCCTGAGCGAACTGACAGTTAACGCTTCCCTCCTCGAAACCGTATCGCAGGCCGATCAATGAGAAACCACGTCGTCATCAACAGCCCGGCGCAAATCGCTCAGTCCAAACTGGCAGGCATGCTGGCTGCCGAAGTCCTGGCCATGATCGCGGAACACGTTAAACCCGGCGTGACCACTGACCAACTGGACAAACTCTGCCATGACTACATCGTCAACGTGCAGAAGGCTATCCCGGGCAACGTGGGTTATCACGGTTTCCCGAAAACAGTCTGCACCTCGGTGAACGATGTCGTGTGCCACGGCATCCCGTCGGCCATCCCGCTGAAAGACGGCGATATCGTCAACATCGATATCGCGGTGGTCAAGGACGGCTGGTACGGCGACACCAGCCGCATGTACTTCGTGGGAGAACCGAGCCCTGAGGCCCGCCACTTGGTGAAAACCACTTACGACGCCATGTGCGCCGGGATTCGCGTGGTGCGCCCCGGTGCGACCTTGGGCGATATCGGGCATGCCATTCAATCCCTGGCCGAGAAAGCAGGCTACAGCGTGGTACGCGAATACTGCGGCCACGGCATCGGCAAGGTGTACCACGATGAACCCCAAGTACTGCACTACGGCTTCCCGGGCCAAGGCATGAAATTGAAAACCGGCATGATTTTCACCATCGAGCCCATGCTCAACGCTGGCAAACGCCACGTAAAAACCTTGGCCGATCAATGGACCGTGGTGACCAAGGACCATTCGCTGTCTGCCCAATGGGAGCACATGGTGGCTGTCACTGATAACGGCTTCGAAGTCCTCAGCCCGTGGCCGGACAGCGTGCCTGATTACCCGCCTGTTTGCTGAAACGCATGATGAATGAGCGGGCTTGCCGAGCAGGCATGCCCGTGCAGGTGACCGCTGCCGTAGGTCAGCCAGCTGACTTTGTGGCCATCCGTGCGGGGCGGGTGGTGGCGATGCGTTTCGTGGTGCCACACGGCAACCACCGGGGTTTGCAGGCTAGGGTAGTGCTAGCGTCCCACCACGCATGCAGCCAAATACCTATGGAGGCCAAAAGGCAAAAAAAACACTGGATATATCTACCCGGCACGCGAGGCGACAGACTCACTAGCGAGCGTGTCCAAGATTTTCAGATTGCATACTAGTCCCCTGACTGGAGCCGTCTTCATCCCAACATCTTCTCAACCTCCCTACAATTTCGTCTTGTGAATAAACAAACTCCTCACCAGCACTCACCCCTATAATTCGGCCAAGTAATTCGTTTAACTTTTCATCCTTATATTGATAAGAACGACAATCAAGTGATTTGGCGTACACCTGTTTTACGACAACATTTGGGTTATACGCAGTCACTTCAAGGCACTCCATTATGTCGCAAACCAAACTACTGCGTTCATCATACCCAATCATTTTCATTACCTACACTGGCAGTTTTTTACTGCTTTACCACTAGGCGTGGATATTCCCTGGTCTATATCTGCTTTTATTGGCGGATAATGGGGCAAGTCAAGAATTTCACCATTATTGATCTTAGGGTGTACGCGATTAACTGCCCCTGAATGATCATAAGTTTCTTCCCATGCTCGTACCTGACAGTAGCAGGCGTGAACTCCGTAACATGAGATTGCCCTTTAGTAGCCCCGGCTATTCTGGCCGGTGCTTCTTTGTATTAATACCTGATACGTCCATCAGGCATGGTGGCGTGTGCGATCCGCTGAAATTTCTGCTCCTTCTAGCGCAGAAAACTTCCGCCTTATCTTCTGTGCCGGGCTATCAGCCCTTAGCCCAAACGGATCAACCCACTCCACCGGATTAAGCGCATACGCATACAGATTCAACCCACCCGCATAGCTGATCGGGTCTTTGCTGACAAACCGTCCGGCCCGTGGATCAAAGTACCTATACCGATTGTAGTGCAGCCCTGTTTCGTGATCGTGGTACTGGTCCACGAAACCAGATCGGATTATTCAATCCTGCACGCCACGCCTATTAACCTCGCTCGCATGCAGCTACTGCCAGCTTCAGATTTTTAAGCGCACTGTGGAAATCATTATAGACAGGGTCTGTAGGCGGAAGCGGATTCCCATTATTTAAAAACCCTTCTACCCCCTTATCAATAGCTTTGATTAATATACAAAAATCACACACCCCTAATAGTTCATTTTCTACCCATACGAACACCCCCTTTCTTTGGAGTTCGAAAAATAACGAAAATGACGAATCCACACCGACAAATTCGCATTTCCTGCCAACCTTCAGGCTTAACAAAGTATCGACCAAGGATACAACCGACAAATAAACCATCATCAACAGCCTGGGACTGCCTTTTGAAGATATTTCTTTCTCCCCAAAAGAAAATTGCATATCTCCCAAATCAAAACCTGTCACTTTGCCAGTGTCATTTCTGCAAACAGAAAATTCAAACATAACCTACTCACTCCTGACAGGAAATACTGTGATAGTTCGATTGCCATCTTGGGAATCAAATACCCCTCGCGCTCGGTCTTTTCTACCATTTACTTTAAGTCGTTTTTCAAACGTTTGGATTTGCCGATTCGGGTCGCTGATTCGCGTACCTTTCTTCACCAGACACTCGCACACCTTCAAAATTTGCTCTTTAGTTGTTCCTTTCGGAAACAAGTCTCCAGCTCCGCCTGGATGAGTTCCACTGATATGACGCTCATCAATATGCTGCCATCCCTCCTTATGATTGCCAAACTCAATACGTGGTTTAGACGTCTTACGTCCGGCCAACCCCAACGCATCAACCCACTCCACAGGATTAGGCGCATACGCGTACAGATTCAAGCCACCCGCATAGCTGCATTAGCAGAGTAGGCACTGCTGACCCTCCCCCCGCCATCAGGAAATTACCTGTACAGCGGGTAGCTGACTTTATGACAGTCTCCGGCAATGGACTTGCCGTTGAAGTCGGTCCCGATAAAAGCGTTAAGTACTACTTTTCCGTGGGTGGTGGAGTCGCACTAATAGATGATGTCTTTCATTGCCACCCAATGCCTTTAAATTTCGCATACTAAAAATACAAAACACCTTATACATCATTTAGATAGCGTTACGGTGCTCCCATTTTTCTGCACTATTACGCCAGACATTTACTCCACTAATTTTAGGTGTTCCGCTTTCCATATTTAAAATATATTGGTAACGCTGATTAATACCTTTCGTTTTTCTTGTTTCAACCGTCCACCCCGTACCAAAACGATTTTCAGTATCCATTAAAACCGTCTGATCATATTCAGGTGGTCGCCCAGTACCTAAGGTTTCGAGTCGAGCAGCACCAAGAGTATTTAAGCTTTTCGCGCTAAGATTTTCAGAGAATATATCAACCAACCGTGCTTTCGCATCAGCATCAGCACGACATCTGTACTCAGTACTATGTTTGTAATGGTCGCTTTTCTTCTCAGCATGAAAGCCCGCCTCCCACACAACCATCTGATTTATGAACGTTTGAACTCTCTCTGCAGGTGACATTGATTTCATCTCCGTTTCAACAGTTGCAAGAACATGGATTAAGAAATATCCGAGACTCAGTACTGCCGTCAACTCTGGCTTGGTACAGAATTGAATGCGGCCGGGTTGATCCTTCATCGTATTGCGGGACCACACGAACAATTACATTACTGCCGCGTTTCACTGATTCTGCTACGTCACCTTCAAAGTCACGAAATTCTCCACGATTGACGCTAGGAGCCTGAGGAAAAACATTACTTTTGCCACCACTTCCGCCAAGTCGATTTCCTATGGCATGGCCCGCATCATCGCCTTCACAGCCTAAGTTTCGAGCAAAAATTCGTGAACTCGAATTTGTACTTGTTCCTTTACCTAAATCTTCAGTACGTATTTTTGCTGTTGCACTTTTCAGAGACCCATTTTCGTTGTGACGATATTTTGCATGTAAGCCTGAATCACTAAGACCCAACGCATCAACTCACGCCACCGGATTAGGCGCATACGCGTACAGACTCAAGCCACCCGCATAGCTGATCGGGTCTTTGCTGACAAACCGTCCGGCCCGTGGATCATAGTACCTATACCGATTGTAGTGCAGCCCTGTTTCGTGATCGTGGTACTGGCCCTGAAACCTGATCGGGTTGGTCAGGCCTTGGCGTTGTGTACATTCCGAGCGTTGTTCTTTGACTTTTATCCATACTTTGTATGGCGCGCTCTAGGGGCCGTGCAAAAGTTTTCGATATACTCTCGCAGGTTATCATTTAATCCAAGTTGAATTTTAAAGGTCGGTATTAATACTCAACTAATCATAATTTCTATGGGGCTCTTGCAAGCAGTGCAACCCCTGTTTACGTAGCAAGTAGTGCTGCCACTACGGTAATCGGTTTGTCGTTGAACTCTGACCAAGAAAATACTTCTGGAACGACGTCCGCCGCGAATGGTAAGATCGCCCATCCAGAGGATATCTCTCATTGAGTGATCTACTTTTTGCTGAGCATTGACGCCTATCAATATCTATTGGAGCGTCTATTCATACTGACCAATCTCATTTATTAGGTCGAGTTTTAGAGTTTGTGGTGATTTTATTAATCCTTCATCTGTAGGTGTTGGAAAAATTAGACATTCTCTCTTGTCTCTTTCCCTGCCCGGGATCCAGGTATTTAAGAACTTTTCTGTGTCAATACGCTCTGCATTTAGTCCCTGCCATTCATCAGTGGCACAAATATTTGCGAAACACTCTTCAGGCCAGAATGGAATTAAAATTGAACTTCCTTTTGATGTTGCCCAACCTTCTTTAAATAAACCCCATAGGTACATTGAGTCTGCTATTTTTCGTAAAAAATAGTCATATCTCGCTTCCTTGGTGAGAGATATGACGTTTTGAATTTTGTTAGGGTGTACACTCATTAGTAGCCACCTATCCTGTGCTGAGTTTTGTGTAAGTCTGCATTTTGTGGTTCAGAATGGCGATAGCAGTGACCTGTTTTGGCTGGTGTAGTGTGTCCATGCGCCAATTAAAGACCGGGCGATTTGGATTTTCGGGAATTGCCGGGGAGTCGAATCGACCTTCGATTTCGCGTATCAATATGGCGTAGTTCATTTCGTATCCAGCCGCGAACATATCGTGGTTGTTTAGGATCATCGGCCAGTGCTCGGAGTCTTTCTTGCTTATTTGATCTTCCATGGGACCCGTCGCAGCATATTGGGCAAGCAATCTTTGCCATCAAGCCCAACGGATCAACCCACTCCACCGGATTAGGCGCATACGCATACAGGTTCAAGCCACCCGCATAGCTGATCGGGTCTTTGCTGACAAACCGTCCGGCCCGTGGATCATAGTACCTATACCGATTGTAGTGCAGCCCTGTTTCGTGGTCGTGGTACTGGCCCTGAAACCTGATCGGATTGGTCAGGCCTTTCTGCCGTGCCCATTCCGAGCGTTGTTCTTTGACTTCACCCCACGCTTTGTACTGCGCGCTCCAGGCGATTTGGCCGGTGTGGTCGGTCAGTTCTTGTGGCGTGCCGAGGTGGTCGCACTGGTACCACGCCAATACGTCTATCGGCAGCGCTTGCGGGGTGTGGGTCCACAGCGGGTCTTGGTCGATGTCGTAGGCACCGGTGTAACTCGGCTGGGCCAGCAGGCGCATCGGTTGGTGGCGCAGGTGGCGTTGAAGTGTTGGCCCAATGCGTCGTGGTGTTTTTCTGGCTCAAATAAATCAAACGATCCGCTCAGTCGAACGCTTCTACGCTGCCTCTTAAATAACGGATTCAAGATCAATACCGTAATGAGCATCTCTTAGGGATTACGAACACCCTTACTAATTCTTCCTCAACAACCTCATCAAAAAACCTACTTTCATAAAAGTCAAAAATCGCTTCACCGTCGCAATGTGTAAAACATGCTTGAACCGCTTCAAGCTCTAAAGATTTCTCGACTGGATCATTATGTAAAACTCTTTTATAGAAACCATTCTTAATAGCTTTCGGATAAACAAAAAAATTGGGTATTAATATGCCGGTCTCTGCAGAGAAACTAAAATCGGTATAAGTAATCCCAAAAAAAGTATCTTTCATCCCCCTACCTTCTGCTATGACATCAATACTGCTCAATAGATAAATAGCCAGGCCTGCTAGGTATCTAGAAATTTGAGCGGCGTTCATTTGCTCCTTCAAAAAGTCAAGTCTGCAATACCTTGACACCAGAGGGATTTCCTCGAAGGATTCATAATCCAATAAAAACACATCTAGATTATCGTAGGGCTCAAAACGGATTATCTTCTTGTAAACATCTGTCATCTTCATTTCTTATAAATACTCCAGCCATGGGAATTAAGCCATTCAATTGTTTTTTTAGAAAATGAGATTCTACCTCTTGAGGTATCATGTATCGACCCATCAAGATTATAACCTGAACCACATTTACAATGCGCATGCCACTGGCTGCCAGGAACACTTTGTTCAGGGCTATCAATTCTCACGATATCCTTGGGACCTTGTTTTTTATTAATCTTTGATTGAGCATCCTTGGGGCTTCCAACCTGACTCAATTTTTTTGCTAAACCTAACGCATCAACCCACTCCACCGGATTAGGCGCATACGCATACAGGTTCAACCCACCCGCATAACTGATCGGGTCTTTACTGATAAACCGTCCGGCCCGTGGATCATAGTACCTATACCGATTGTAGTGCAGCCCTGTTTCGTGATCGTGGTACTGGCCTTGAAACCTGATCGGGTTGCTTAGGCCTTGGCGTTGTGCCCATTCCGAGCGTTGCTCTTTGACTTCTCCCCACGCTTTGTACTGCGCGCTCCAGGCGATTTGGCCGGTGTGGTCGGTCAGTTCTTGTGGCGTGCCGAGGTGGTCGCACTGGTACCACGCCAGTACGTCTATCGGCAGCGCCTGCGGGGTGTGGGTCCACAGCGGGTCTTGGTCGATGTCGTAGGCACCGGTGTAACTCGGCTGGACCAGCAGGCGCATCGGTTGGTGGCGCAGGGCCTGGGCCACGGGGACGAAGGTGCCGGGTTCGTAGAGGTAGTGGACGGTTTTGCCGCTCGCGCCGTCAGCCTGTGCGGGGCTGCTTTCCCACGCCAAAGTGTCGCCGTCCCAGCCGAATAAGGTGAAGCCGCAGCCCAGTTCGCGCTGTTTGCGGGCCTGTTCGTTTTGGTTCCACTGCGAGCCCGCTTCGCTTCGGTGTGGGTGGTGGGCGTTGGAGTATTTGTAAAGACGTCTTCCCAGCGGGTCGTAGGCGTAGTCGACGCGCAGTCGGTTGTCTTCAAAGCGTACCAGGCGGTCGAACAGGTCCCAGTGCAGGCGGCTTTGCTGGCCGTTGTGCCAGCGGCGGGTCTGGTTGCCGCGTTCGTCGTAGTCGTAGTGGGTGCCGGCGTATTCGCGCAGCAGGTTGTCCATCAGTTTGTTGCGCTTGGCGTCCTGGTCCAGCGGGCGTTGGACCTGTTGGTTTTTTTCATCCAGCAGGTTGCTGGCCGGGTCGAAGGCGAAGGTTTCGACGCCCAGTCGGCTGGTGGCGTTGAGCAGTCGGCCTACCGGGTCGTAGCGGTACGATAACGGGCCGCGACGGCTGTCCTGGATGTCGGTCAGTTGGCTGGCCGCGTCGTACTGATAGGTGCGTTTGAGCAGGGTGGTTTTGTCGTCGCTGCGGCCCAGCAGTTGTTCTTGCAGGCGCCCGGCCGGGTCCCATTGCTGGGTCTGCAGCAAGCGGTTGCCCTGGTGGCGGGCGACTTTGCGGTGCAGGTCGTCTGCGCTCGTAGCAATAGTTTATGGTTTCGGGATAAATCCTGGCGTCTTGTTAGATTCCTTACGAACTCCGCGACCTATAAATAATCGCCAATTTTTGCCGCTGCTAACTGCTTTTTCGGTCCAGTAGTAGTTATCTAAAATCTTGTAAGTGGTACCGTCGCTTGCTATGACTCCTTTTCGAGCGTACTTCTTAAATAATTTATTCAACTCTCGATTGACTATTTTTTCAACACTAGAACTGTCGGCGCTGTAGCGTGTTGCCCCAATAGCATACTCATCCTCCCCTCCGTAAGATACAGTAACGAAGCCCTTTCTTTGCTCACGCCTGAATGTTTCTCTTGTATGCAAAGCTATTACCCCCTCATACTTTCTTTCACCAAAAAACCAATCACAAAAAGAAAAATCACTTTCATTAAAGTCCTTTAGATTAAGATTATCTAAGCGCGCGAATTTTTTCTCTATCTTATGCCAAAAATACAAGCAAAACCCTGTATTTGCCATGAGCTCCGAATTAATGCTTACAAACTCTTCAAACATCAAAAAAATTATTTTATCCATTAACTATTTCCTTTGGCAGGTGCAATTATATGGCCGGAATTGCACGTCATCAGGAGCAAATTCTCCCTTGATTTTTGTTCTTAGATCATCAAGTGCCTGTTTCTCTCGAAAAATCGGAGTTGTTTGGTCTGCACGATTTTTACCGACATTGCCGTAGATGAGTTTTCCCTCTACATCCTCGTAAATTATATCTGGGCGACGACCTCCTTTATTACCTCCTGGCGTGAGGACTAACTGCTCTTTCTTGACCCCGCCCCCAGCAATGACTCTCCCCCCAGAAGCTTCAACCTCTTGGCCCCAAGCTTGAATAACTTGATTATGTGGACCCTCTCCATTGGTTTTAGGGCCTCGCTTAGCAAGCCCCAACGCATCAACCCACCCCGTTGGATTAGGCGCATACGCATACAGGTTCAACCCACCCGCATAACTGATCGGGTCTTTGCTGATAAACCGTCCGGCCCGTGGATCATAGTACCTATACCGATTGTAGTGCAGCCCTGTTTCGTGATCGTGGTACTGGCCCTGAAAACGAATCGGATTCTTTAGCCCTTGGC
>NZ_JAAQWX010000021.1:0-74083 GCF_012985745.1 Pseudomonas sp. WS 5078
AGCGGTACACGGCCAGTACCAGATTGTTGGCAACCAGCGAGTCGGCGGTGGAGAAGAAGCCCAGGTTGCGCATCACGATGCGGCGTTCGTCGTCAGTCAGGCCTTCCGGGTTTTTCCAGAGGGCGATGTCGGCGGTCATGTTGACTTCTTGCGGCATCCAGTGGTTTGCGCAGCCGTCGAGGTACTTCTGCCAGGCCCAGTCGTACTTGAACGGCACGAGCTGGTTAAGGTCGGCGCGGCAGTTGATCATCATCTTTTCATCAACGGCGACACGGGCGCTGGCGCCTTCGAGTTCGGCCAGACCTTCAGCGATGTCGAGGTTGTCCAAGGCTGCCTTGGCACGCTTGATAGCCTCGGAGTCAGTGGCCGTGACAGCGCGAGCTTCTAGCGCCGCAACGCCGCCGGCGGTGTCCAGGCGGTCCATGTTGGCTTCGGTTGCGTGACCGGCATTGGCGCCTTTGACGGCGACTTCGCCTTCATCTTCTTTATCGAATTCGTCCCAGCTCAGCATGACGTGTCGTCTCCTGCGTGAGGGCCTGACGCCCGTGTGATAACGCTTAATAGTTGGGTTGTCACACGGCCATTGGCCGTTTGGATCTAAGGAATGTTGCTTGCAGCAGCGGTAAGCGCACGCAAAAACATGAATGTATTCGTAGGGTTGGCCCGCTGTCGCTGAGGGGATGCAGTGGTTTGTGCATCGCAGCCTGGCCTTGGGCCGGAGCAGCGTGGGTTTATAACCCGTGAAGGGGATATATCAAGCCCTTTTGACGGCGGCAGTATACGGGTTTTGTACAGGGTATTTCAGCCAGTTTTTTTTTGCGGATGCGACGAAATGCCCTGATTTTCAGGTGGACTTGGGCGAGGCTGCGGCTGGGCGAGGGTTTGACTGGGCGGATTTTTTTTGCGTGGGGCTTGGCGAGGAGCGCGCGAGGTGCGCAGCGGTGGGGAGGGGGCAGGCATTTCCCATTCGGGGGACTAAGCCCGGTTAAAACCGGGCGTTAAGTCACTCGCGGTATCAGCTCAAGCGATGACCATTGGTGCGGTCATAACCATCTTCGGCAAATGAAGCCGAGCGGGTGTTGTCGTAGCCGTCTTCGGCAAAGGAGGCCGAGCGAGTGTTGTCATAGCCGTCTTCAACGAAAGTTGCTGAATGAGTGCGGTCATAACCATCTGCTGCAAAGGCAGCACTTGCCAATACCGATAGACTAAAAGCCAATACCAGTGAGCGTTTCATTTACGCGTGTCCTGAGTTGTTACTGGCGGGTATTAACGCATCACCTGTAAACCTAGTGTGCTGTTAACGTTGCGCCCTGAATAAAGAAGTTGTCGTTTTAATTTAAAACAGCAAGTTAGCCGTTAGAGCAGCCATTACCCATAACGCGGTATTCCAGGGTGTGCTGCATGCCGTGGGAGTCTTCGTAAACCATCTGTGCCGGTACGACTTCGCAAACGTTGGGCACTTCAGTCATTGAGATAACTTTGGCAATGTCCAGTTCGGAAGAGTAGGAATAGTGTTCAACGGCAGGTTGCGGGTTGGAAACCGGGGTGTTTGATGTATCGGCCATGGCGGTTAAACACACACTGCTGAGGGCCAGAACTAACAACGCTTTCATTTCAGGGGTACCTGTTTTTGGTCGAGTGGGGTCACGTAGCCCTTATGAGGCCACGTGTGAAACTTAAAAAGTTAAGTGCGACTAAGCGTGCCTTCGTGGGGGCTGTAACGTGTGTTAATCGCGGTGCCTTGGTTGGCGAGAGGAATTTTATGCCTGCACCGGGCCTGCATATAGAGGGCGTTTTGATAAAGACTGTTGACAGATTCTGCAACAATCGCCGAAAACAGGGCGTCAAGGGCGCTTCGCGGTGCGTCGTTTTGCAGGGTGAGGGGCTGTAAGTACCGAGCTTGAGCCTTCTGCCTATAAATGACGCTTTTCAGGCTGGTTTCTTACTACCAACGTCGAATGGAACTCACGCGGTGGCCCGGCTACAACAGGGTCATAAAACAACAACTACAAAAAAATTGAGGTGTGGAACATGAGTGCAGCTTCCCTGTATCCCGTACGCCCCGAGGTCGCAGCCAACACGTTGACCGATGAGGCGACGTACAAGGCGATGTACCAGCAATCTGTCGTCAATCCGGATGGTTTCTGGCGCGAGCAGGCCAAGCGTCTCGACTGGATCAAGCCTTTTACTACGGTCAAGCAGACCTCTTTCGACGATCACCATGTCGATATCAAATGGTTTGCCGACGGCACCCTCAACGTGTCTTACAACTGCCTGGATCGACACCTTGCCGAGCGTGGCGATCAAGTGGCGATTATCTGGGAGGGCGATGACCCTTCCGAGCAACGCAACATTACCTACCGTGAATTGCACGAAGAAGTGTGCAAACTGGCGAACGCCTTGCGCGGTCAGGACGTGCACCGTGGCGACGTGGTCACGATCTACATGCCGATGGTGCCCGAGGCGGTCGTTGCCATGCTGGCTTGTACCCGCATCGGCGCGATTCACTCGGTTGTGTTTGGCGGCTTCTCACCTGAAGCGCTTGCCGGTCGTATCATCGACTGTAAATCCAAAGTGGTCATTACCGCCGACGAAGGTATTCGCGGCGGCAAGCGCACGGCCCTCAAGGCCAATGTCGACGAAGCGCTGACCAATCCTGACACCTCCAGTGTGCAAAAGATCATCGTGTTCAAGCGTACTGGCGGTGATATTGCCTGGTACAAACACCGTGACATCTGGTACCACGACCTGATGGCTGTCGCCTCAACGCACTGCGCGCCAAAAGAGATGGGTGCAGAAGAAGCGTTGTTCATCCTTTATACCTCCGGTTCCACCGGCAAACCCAAGGGCGTACAGCACACCACCGGTGGCTATCTGCTGTATGCGGCCCTGACCCATGAGCGTGTGTTCGATTACCGTCCGGGCGAGGTGTACTGGTGCACGGCCGACGTGGGCTGGGTCACCGGTCATACCTATATTGTCTACGGGCCGCTGGCCAACGGTGCCACCACGGTGCTGTTTGAAGGGGTGCCGAATTACCCGGACATTACCCGCGTATCGAAAATCATCGACAAGCACAAGGTCAACATCCTCTACACCGCGCCGACAGCTATTCGCGCGATGATGGCCGAAGGTCAGGCAGCTGTTAAGGATGCAGACGGCTCCAGTCTGCGTTTGCTGGGCTCGGTGGGCGAGCCGATCAACCCGGAAGCCTGGAACTGGTACTACACGACTGTCGGCAAAGAGCGCTGCCCGATCGTTGACACTTGGTGGCAGACCGAAACCGGTGCCTGTCTGATGAGCCCGTTGCCGGGTGCGCATGCGCTCAAGCCGGGGTCGGCTGCACGGCCATTCTTTGGTGTCGTGCCAGCGTTGGTGGATAACCTGGGCAACATCCTGGAAGGCGCTACCGAAGGCAACCTGGTGATCCTCGATTCATGGCCGGGTCAGTCGCGCACCCTGTACGGCGATCACGACCGCTTTGTGGACACCTATTTCAAGACGTTCCGTGGCATGTATTTCACCGGTGACGGAGCGCGCCGCGATGAAGACGGCTATTACTGGATCACCGGTCGCGTGGATGACGTACTCAACGTCTCAGGGCACCGCATGGGCACCGCGGAAATTGAAAGCGCGATGGTTGCGCACCCTAAAGTGGCCGAAGCGGCTGTTGTGGGCGTGCCCCACGACATCAAGGGGCAGGGCATTTATGTGTATGTCACGTTGAATGGCGGGGAAGAGCCGTCCGAAGCGTTGCGCCAGGAGTTGAAGAATTGGGTGCGCAAGGAGATCGGTCCTATCGCTTCGCCGGATGTCATTCAGTGGGCGCCGGGCCTGCCGAAAACCCGCTCGGGCAAAATCATGCGTCGCATTCTGCGTAAGATCGCCACGGGTGAGTACGACGGGCTGGGGGATATCTCGACGCTGGCAGATCCGGGCGTGGTGCAGCATTTGATTGAAACCCACAAAGGCATGAAGGTCGCGTAACGCGTGGCCGCATCGTAAAAGCCCCGCCTGGCACAGTCAGGCGGGGCTTTTTGTTTTGTACAGGCGAGAAGCCTGTGTAAGGTGTTACCGCTGATGTAACCGGGCGCACGGAAACGGGGCTTTGCGAAACGAAGAGCACTGTTTTGGCGCAGCTTTTGCGGGCCAAATAAATTAGATGAAACGCTGCACTTGCCGGAATAGAAGGCTTTGCGAATAATAGGCCCGCTATTTGCAACTCATATAGGTTCTGCACCTTTTGCTCTTGCATGATTTTGAAGAGCTGTCAATGCCTGGAGTCGCCTTTCTCGGTGCATTTGTAATTAGTTGTCGCATTGAAGAAATAACGGCTTGAAGCCTGTCGTTAGAATGCCGATCACTCGCTCGTCGTTGTTGTGCTGACCTCAGCACAACGCCAGTAGGACGTGGCGCCGCATTCCCGGTTTAACCTCCGCATATTGGGCTCAGGCTCACTCTGCATTTTTTGCCCTTTACCGATGGAGTCCTAAGATGAAGAAACTCGTGCTTCTTGGCGCCCTGGCACTGTCTGTGCTGTCCCTGCAGGCTTTTGCTGATGAAAAACCTCTGAAAATTGGTATTGAAGCTGCTTACCCTCCGTTTGCCTCCAAGGCACCGGATGGCAGCATTGTCGGCTTTGACTACGACATCGGTAACGCCCTGTGCGAAGAGATGAAGGTCAAGTGCGTTTGGGTTGAGCAAGAGTTCGATGGGCTGATCCCTGCGCTGAAAGTGCGCAAGATCGACGCCATCCTGTCCTCGATGTCCATCACCGAAGATCGCCAAAAATCCGTTGACTTCACCCAGCGTTACTACCTCACTCCAGCACGCCTGGTGATGAAGGAAGGCACTGCCGTCAGCGACAGCCTGGATGAACTCAAAGGCAAGAAAATCGGTGTGCAACGTGGTTCGATCCACGACCGCTTTGCCAAGGAAGTGCTGGCGCCTAAAGGGGCCACTGTTGTTCCTTACGGTTCGCAGAACGAAATCTACCTGGACGTACAAGCCGGTCGCCTGGATGGCACCGTTGCCGACGCCACCCTGCTGCAAGACGGTTTCCTGAAAACCGACGCAGGTAAAGGTTACGCGTTCGTAGGCCCGCAATTTACCGACGTCAAATACTTTGGTGACGGCGTAGGCATCGCGGTACGCAAGGGCGATGCGTTGAAAGGCAAGATCAACAAGGCCATCGCCGGTATCCGTGAAAACGGCAAGTACAAGCAGATCCAGGACAAATATTTCGACTTCGATATTTACGGCGCCGACGCGCAGTAAGTCATCGCAGCACCCTGTCCGAAATGGCGCAAGCAACAGGAATTCTGAAGTTTGCGCCATTTTTTCATCCAAATTTTGAGGACCTGAATCATGTTGAAAGGCTACGGGGCTGTCATCCTCGATGGCGCTTGGTTGACGCTTCAGCTCGCCTTGTCGTCCATGGCCCTGGCCATTGTTCTAGGTCTGATCGGTGTTTCTTTGCGCCTGTCGCCGGTGCGCTGGCTGGCCTGGTTGGGCGATTTGTATTCCACAGTCATCCGCGGCATTCCCGATCTGGTGCTGATCCTGCTGATTTTCTACGGTGGTCAGGACTTGCTGAACCGCGTCGCGCCCCTGCTGGGCTATGACGACTACATCGATTTGAACCCGTTGGCGGCCGGTATCGGCACCTTGGGTTTTATCTTTGGCGCGTATTTGTCCGAAACGTTTCGGGGTGCCTTCATGGCCATTCCCAAAGGACAGGCGGAAGCGGGGATGGCGTATGGGATGAGCGGTTTTCAAGTATTTTTCCGGGTGTTGGTGCCGCAGATGATTCGCCTCGCGATTCCGGGCTTTACCAACAACTGGCTGGTGTTAACCAAAGCCACGGCCCTGATCTCGGTGGTCGGGTTGCAAGACATGATGTTCAAGGCCAAGCAGGCGGCAGATGCCACGCGCGAACCTTTCACCTTCTTTCTGGCCGTCGCGGCGATGTACCTGGTGTTGACCAGCGTATCGCTGCTGGCGTTGCGACAACTTGAGAAGCGCTACTCGGTAGGCGTTAAGGCGGCTGATCTATGATCTTCGACTACAACGTCATTTGGGACAGCATGCCGCTGTACCTTAATGGCCTGCTGGAAACCCTCAAGTTACTGGGTATTTCACTGTTCTTCGGCTTGTTGGTGGCAGTGCCACTGGGGTTGATGCGCGTCTCCAAGCAGCCGCTGGTCAACTTTCCGGCCTGGCTCTACACCTATGTGATTCGCGGCACGCCGATGCTGGTGCAACTGTTCCTGATCTACTACGGGCTGGCTCAGTTCGAGACCGTTCGTGAGAGCTTTATGTGGTCGTTGCTGTCCAGTGCAACCTTCTGCGCCTGTTTGGCGTTTGCCATCAACACCAGCGCTTACACCGCCGAAATCATCGCCGGTAGTCTCAAGGCCACACCCCACGGCGAAATCGAAGCGGCCAAGGCGATGGGCATGTCGCGCGGCAAAATGTACCGCCGCATTCTGTTGCCGTCTGCCATGCGCCGGGCGCTGCCGCAGTACAGCAACGAAGTCATCATGATGTTGCAGACCACCAGTCTGGCGTCCATCGTCACCCTGATCGACATTACGGGCGCCGCGCGTACCGTGAATGCGCAGTACTATTTGCCGTTCGAGGCCTACATCACTGCCGGTGTTTTCTACTTGTGCCTGACGTTCATTCTGGTGCGCCTGTTCAAAATGGCCGAGCGCCGCTGGTTGGGCTACATGGCCCCGCGCAAGGCCTGACCCATGGAACGTATCGATCATCCATTGCCCTGGAGCAGCCTGGGCACCGAGCGTCATCTGTCGGTGTTTCGTTTTGGCGCGGGAGAGCGCAAGGCCTACATTCAGGCCAGCTTGCATGCGGACGAGTTGCCTGGCATGCGCTGCGCCTGGGAGCTGAAAAAGCGCTTGAGTGCACTGGAAGCTCAAGGGCTGTTGAACGGCGTGATCGAACTGGTACCCGTGGCCAATCCGCTCGGGCTCGGGCAATTGCTGCAAGGCAATCACCAGGGGCGTTTTGAGTGCGGCAGCGGCAAGAACTTCAACCGCGACTTTGTCGAGCTGAGTGCGCCGGTGGCTGCACGGCTTGAAGGGCGCCTCGGGGATGACCCGCGAGCGAATGTTCACCTGATCCGTCAGGCCATGCGCGACGTGTTAGCTGAATTGCCAGCTGCCACCACTCAGTTGCAAGGCATGCAGCGTGTGCTCCTGAATCACGCCTGCGATGCTGACGTGGTGCTCGACCTGCATTGCGATGCCGAAGCGGCCTTGCACATGTACGCCTTGCCCCAGCATTGGCCGCAGTGGCGCTCGCTGGCCGCGCACCTGAATGTGCGTGTTGGTTTGCTGGCTGAAGACTCGGGCGGTAGCTCTTTTGACGAGGCGTGTTCCTTGCCCTGGTTGCGTTTGCAGCGTCACTTTGGCGACGCGCAAATTCCGCTGGCCTGCATGGCCACCACTGTGGAGCTGGGCGGGCAGGCAGACACCGGTCGTGAGGAGGCGCAGCGCTATGCCGAAGGGGTTCTGGCGTTTCTCGCCGAGCAGGGGCTGATCGGCGGGCAATGGCCGGCTGCGCAACATGAAGCGTGTGAAGGCATGCCTTTCGAGGGGACTGAGTTGTTGTTTGCACCGCACCCCGGTGTGGTGAGTTTTTTACGTCCGGCGGGCGCCTGGGTTGAAGTGGGCGAGCCGCTGTTCGAAGTGATTGATCCTTTATCCGACCGGGTGAGTACGGTATGCGCAGGTACGGCCGGTGTGCTGTTTGCCGTTGAGCGCCTGCGCTATGCGCAACCCGGTTTCTGGCTGGCCAAAGTGGCGGGGCGCGAGCCTCTGCGCCACGGGCGCTTGCTCAACGACTGACTGTTTCTGTGAGAACCGACAGCATGTACAAACTTGAAGTCCAAGACCTGCATAAACGCTACGGCAGTCACGAAGTGCTCAAAGGCGTTTCGCTGGCCGCCAAAGCAGGCGATGTGATCAGCATCATCGGTTCCAGCGGTTCCGGTAAAAGTACCTTTTTGCGTTGCATCAACCTGCTTGAGCAGCCGCACGCGGGCAAAATCTTGCTCAATGGCGAAGAGCTGAAGTTGATCGCCAACAAGGACGGCGGCCTCAAAGCCGCGGATCCCAAGCAGCTGCAACGCATGCGTTCGCGCCTGTCGATGGTGTTTCAGCATTTCAACCTGTGGTCGCACATGACTGCGCTGGAAAACATCATGGAAGCGCCTGTGCATGTGCTGGGCATGTCCAAAATCGAGGCGCGGGAAAAAGCCGAGCATTACCTCAACAAGGTCGGTGTTTCTCATCGCAAGGATGCTTACCCGGGCCATATGTCCGGCGGTGAGCAGCAGCGTGTGGCGATTGCCCGGGCGCTGGCCATGGAGCCGGAAGTCATGTTGTTCGACGAACCGACGTCGGCCCTTGACCCCGAGCTGGTGGGTGATGTGTTGAAGGTCATGCAGGACCTCGCCCTTGAAGGCCGCACCATGGTGGTGGTAACGCACGAAATGGGCTTTGCCCGCGAAGTGTCGAACCAACTGGTGTTTCTGCACAAAGGGATCGTCGAAGAGCGCGGCGACCCGCGCGAAGTTCTGGTCAACCCGAAATGTGAACGTTTGCAGCAGTTTCTTTCAGGTAGCCTGAAGTAACTGCGATTTCAAGACTGCCGCTGTGCACCAAAATAGGTCATGCTCCGCACCGTGCGCGGCTGGCCTGGTTCAGTGTCTGGCGTATGTGGTTTCTCACTCTCGTTTTCGTTCCGGATAGCACGCTATGACCGCCCATCGAATTGGTTTCCTCATTTGGCCCAGCACCAAAGCCTTGACCCTGGCGCTGGCCGAAGAGGCGTTGCGTGTTGCCCAGCGCGTGCACCCGGAAGTCGTTTACGAGTTGCTGTTTCTACAAGCAGAACCCCCTGTAGAAGGCGAGTGGCGTTTGCCCGGTGAGCCGTGGGGCGGAAAGATTGAAGGCTGCCAGAAGCTGTTTTTGCTGGCCGATGAGCCGCCGCTTTCGGTGGCGCCGGCGCTGAGTACTGCCCTTAAGCAAGTGGTGCGGGCCGGGTGCGTGATTGGCGGGTTGTCGGCGGGTGTTTATCCGCTGGCACAATTGGGGTTGCTGGACGGCTATCGCGCAGCCGTGCACTGGCGTTGGCAGGATGATTTTGCCGAGCGCTTCCCCAAGGTGATTGCCACCAGTCACCTGTTTGACTGGGACCGCGACCGCCTAAGTGCCTGCGGCGGGATGTCGGTGCTGGATCTGTTGCTTGCTGTGCTGGCCCGCGACCACGGTGCCGAGCTGGCGGGGGCTGTGTCCGAAGAGCTGGTGGTGGAACGCATCCGTGAAGGCGGCGAACGCCAGCGCATTCCGTTGCAGAACCGTCTGGGTTCCAGTCACCCCAAGCTGACGCAAGCGGTGTTGCTGATGGAAGCCAATATTGAAGAACCCTTGACCACCGACGAAATCGCTCAGCATGTGTGCGTATCCCGTCGGCAGTTGGAGCGGATCTTCAAGCAATACCTCAATCGCGTCCCAAGCCAGTACTACCTTGAGTTGCGCCTGAACAAGGCCCGGCAAATGCTGATGCAGACCAGCAAGTCGATCATCCAGATCGGTTTGTCGTGCGGCTTTTCGTCCGGGCCGCACTTCTCTAGCGCCTACCGCAATTTCTTTGGCGCCACACCGCGTGAAGATCGTAATCAACGCCGCAGCAGCAGCCCGTTTGAGTTGTCCTCTGCGCCCGCCGAGCGTGGTTGAGGGTCACTCTTCGATATCCGGCGCCTCCTCCGGGACGTCAACGTCCAGCTCGATGTTCATGTCCAGGCCTGTTTGAGCGAAATAGTCGCGAACGCGATTCAGGCTGGTCACTGACAGCGGATTGCCTTGCAGGTCGAGGCCTTGGGTGATGGAGGCGGGGGCCTCAAACAGCGCTTCGGGCAACTCAATAATCAGGTTTTCACTCAAATCAATCACCTCCAGCCCCGGCAGGTCCAGCACGGAAAGCGGGAACTCCGTCAGTTCGGTGTTGCTCAAGTGCAGGGTGTTCAAATTTGTCATGCTGCTGAAGTCGGGCGTGACATTGAGCGGGTTGTCATCCAGGTCGATGTACTCCAGACGCTCCATTCCCGCCAGCCTCTGGGCTGTCTCAGGGGTTAAGGTGATTGCGCTGCTTTCGAGGTGGATATCGGTGAGGTTGGGCATCGAAAAAATCGACTCGGGCAGCACGTCCAGCTCAAACCCTTGGAGTTGCAATACACGCACTCGCGGGAAGCGCTGAAGAAACTCATCCACCCCGGTCACAGGCCCGAAGCCTCGCAAGTAAAGAAACGTCACATGGCTGAAATCAGCGTTGACTGGCGGCATGCTGTCGACTATTAACCGTGTGAATGTCAGTTCAAAGCCATCACGTTCAGGGTCGGCATAGTGGTTGTCGAACGCTGTTTGATGACGCCAGCAACGCTCCAGTTCACGGCTGAATGCACGGCGGTCCTGAACATTGGCCACGCGCTGACTCGGTGGGAGTAACTCCCCTGTACGCTGATTCACCGCAGGTGCGTCAAGGGTCCAGGCTTCGAGGTCATCACGTAAGCCCTGCAACGCTTGCCCCAGATCGGTCAGTGCCTGATGGGCCTGAACCCGGTCTGTGGGCAGGCCCCGGATGATCCGTGCCCGCTCCCTGATATTCAGGCTGGGGTACAGCTCATACACCCGCTGGTCGAGCGGGTCGGGTGCGGAACCGGGGGCATCGGCGCCCAACAGGGGGTAGTCGCGGGCGGTTTGTGGCAGATTCGCGAGAGGGTCTATATCCAGCACGGTGCGGGCGGGTTCAATCTGTGCGCTGACCCTGTGACGTGGCAGGAGGGGATGGTGGCGAACGGCACGTTTCAAATCACTCCCCTGACCGACATGCGGGAAGCCCAATTGATTGCGCTCGGCATCCGGCAACGCATGCAGCACCGCGGCATAGAGGTCGTCGGGGCCATGTAATTCCCGGTCTTCAGCATCCCGGGCGCTGTAGCGGTTTTCAGATTTGATCAATACCTTGCGTACAGCGGCCTGCTCATCCCCGAGGCTGTTAAGCAGAAGGCCGTCAAAGTGGTCCTGGCGAACCTCCAGGCGCAGCGCTTTTGACCAGCCGGGGAGGGATTCGATCGTGTTCAATATCAGCCATTCGGTCTGCGGGCTGGACGTGGAATCGAGGAATAACCCTTCGTAGGTGCGGTTGACGCGTGATTCATGCAGGAGCTGCAAGGCCTGGGTATGCAAGCGGGGCGCCAGGGTGCGTTGATTGAGCAGTTGCAGCAGTTCGTCACCCCGGGCATTCCAGATCAATGCCTGAGCCGCCGCTGTGGGCAGCTCGGGACAGGCCGCCTGCAACACGCGTATTTCGTCATTAGTGGCCGGTGACGCTGACGCATAGTGGGACTTGAATAACTCGACACGCTGGCGGCGAGCCAGTTCAGCCAAAAGGGTGCGCAACCGACTGATTTGAAGGGGCGTATCCGGCAGCGGATCACCAAACGCGGGGTCGATGGCCAGTAACGTTTTGGCATCTGGCTCATCCAGAGCCTGCAACACGTCCTCCAATAAATGGCCCTCACGCACCCGGCTGTGACGGACCTGCAGGCGCTCTGATGAACCGGAGGCCGGCGGGTAATCGGCCATCACTTCGCCGCTTTCACTGACGACCCTTAACCCTTTGGGCACATTCCACAGGTCGCGGTGGGTTAACAGCTGCAGTTGTGTCTGAGTGTGTGCCTGTTGCTGTACCAGCGGGTCCAGGCTTTCCATGTCGTCGATAAAGCCTTGGATTTCGCCCTCGATCACGAAGCGTGAAATGCTGTCAGCCAGTAAGGGGGGGGTGGGCAGAGCGTCCACATGAAGGCGGCGCAGCAGATCGGGCCCGGTGTCGGTGAGGGCCAGCAGGCGTGAGGCTTGGTCCGCCGGTAGCCTGGCGGCGGTCGGGCTCAGGCGTTGAAATAATGTCACGTCATCCCAGTACAGCGGCTGCTCGGTTTCTGCCGACCATGCGCCCGTACCGTTGTGCCGCAAGCGGGGCGAGTACGCCCGTGTGCGGGAGGGGTGTTTGATGCGCAAGCGCTGGGTGCGGGCTTCTTGTTCCACACGATAGGTGCGATCGTCCAGGGTTAAAAACTGGGCTTCTTCGTGCAGCTGCAAGCCGCTGTCGTTAACCGGCACATGCTCGGGTAACGGTGCGGTGTGGGCGTAGGGGGCGAGGTCCGGTTCCCACAGACGGCTTTCACCGGTGGGCAGGGTGACGGGTTTTAAGCGCGCAATAAACGGAGTGAGCGCGTCACCGGCAATTTTGCCGCCAATCGCCAATGCGCCTGCCTGGGTCAGGCTTGAAACCACATTAAACAGATGATCCCACGCTTCCAGGGTTTTGCCTTCGGTCCAGTCTTTGATGCCCTCATACGTGTCATCCAGAATTTGATAGGCCATTTGCAAGAGCATCAACTCCCCGAGACCCGGGACGAAAATGGCACCGACCATTTCGAGTCCATTGAGTGCCCATTCCCCGACTTTCTTCAAACGCGCCTGCCGGTCATGGCGCGTTTTCTGGTCTTCGGCGTCGGTGCTGACCGCAATCAGGGGCGCGTCGGCCAGCAGTTTGCGGCGCTTCTCCTCAAACAGGTACTCGTCGAAATCCTGAGGGATGTCGCTCAGGGTGTACTCCAGTACGGGGTGTTCAATCACGCGGGTGCGAATGTCGAGGGGGTAATCCTCGGGCCAGCCTTGTCCCTCGGGAAGGGAAGGCGGGTCTGCGGTGATGTGAAACAGAGCGCGTTTTAAATCAGCGAAAAACTCGCCCACATGCTGGTGGTCGATGAAGCGGCAGAAGTACTGCTGGTACAGGGGGGCGCGTAATTGGAGGGCGAGCTGGGCAACGAAGTCAGCCATTGAGGCGTAGCGTTTGAGCGGGTTCAGTGGATCATCCGGCACGTAAGCAATGATTTCGCTGTTGGCCGACGGCAAAACCCGATGAGCACTGAAAATCAGGACCCCGGTCAAGGTTTTGCCCAGCAAGGTCATGCTGTGCGGGTACAGCGGGGCCGGGCCGGCACGGGTCCAGCCCCGGACTTCGCCCAGGTCGTTGAGGGACGCCTGCTGGCTGGGGGGAATCTGGCCGTGCGCCTCTGCGCGATGGGCGCAGGCTGCCAGCGCGTTTTTTGCGTAGTCGCGTACAGCGGTTTTGAGCGCGAGCGCTTTGCGGCGATCCGTCAGGCCGAGCGCGTTGTCCAGATGCGCTTTGTACTGTCGGCCAATGTCCAGTTGGCGGCACAGTTGGATGAAGCCTGGCACGGGCAGTTGCCGGGTTAACCCATGCAGCACGTGAAATTGCCCGCTGGGGGTCGGTTTTGAAATGAAGCCCGAGTCCCCAGTATGTGCACCCGGCTCGCCCTCAAACGCTTCAAAATTATGCAGGGCAGCCCCCAGCATGGACGTGCGCCAGTTTTTGACGGCGCCGGTCGGGATGTTCAAGAGGGGCGTGGTCAGCGGGATATACAGGTTGATGAAGGTGGCCTTGAGGTCCAGTGCGGGGTCAATGGCGTACTGGCGTATTAGTGCCTCTCGCAGCAAAGAAGTGGCGAATGCCTCAATGTCCGTGAGCGTGTCGAGGTGTTGGCGAGTGGCGTGATGGGATTTCCAGTGCGCAACGTGGGCTTGGTTAAGGGCTGTTCGTTGTGCGTGAGGTAACTCGGGCGGCCAATGCGCGGGCGCGGGCTTGATCTGCCTGAGTGTTTGGCGCGCTGCCTCGGGGGCCTGCACCAGCCAGTCAGGCAGCGTACGTTCAATCAGTCGCTGGTGAGCCAGTACAGGTGCTGCGGTGGGGGTTGGAGGGGGGGAAGCGGCATTGATGGCATCAGGCATTGATTCACTCATTGATCAGCGGGTAAGAGCCCTAAAGATCGGCCCCGGTGTCACTGATAAAAAGCGCAAATACCTGCTTAAAGCCGCACCCAACAGATCGCAACTATGCGATCAAGGGATAAAAAAATAGCCCCAGGTGCGCCGTGAAGGGGTTGGGGCTGAGTGCCCGTGTCCAAGCCTCTGAAAATCAACCTGACGTGGCGCTGCCGTTAAGCGTGCTCAGCGTTTAAACTGCGCCTTTGTGACGCAATATGTCGCATTGCCGAAAGCCTGAGAAAATCGTGGTTGAGCGCTATAAGAAGTTGTCGCTTGGCGGCAAGGCGTGATGCCCACGTGTCCTTACAATCCTCCCATCGCTCGCCAGTTTAGGCAGGCGTTCCTCTTCAGGAGACTCCGATGTCCGTTGAGCAAGCCCCGGTGCAACGCGCCGATTTCGATCAGGTCATGGTGCCTAACTACGCACCTGCCGCCTTCATTCCTGTGCGCGGTGCGGGTTCCCGAGTATGGGATCAGTCGGGTCGCGAGCTGATTGACTTCGCGGGCGGCATTGCCGTTAACGTATTGGGCCATGCGCATCCGGCACTGGTCGGGGCGTTGACTGAGCAGGCCAACAACCTGTGGCATGTGTCCAATGTGTTCACCAACGAGCCGGCACTGCGCCTGGCCAAAAAACTGGTGGATTCGACCTTTGCCGAGCGCGTGTTCTTCTGCAACTCGGGCGCTGAAGCCAACGAAGCAGCTTTCAAGCTCGCACGTCGTGTGGCCCACGACCGCTTTGGTCCTGAAAAATACGAAATCATTGCCGCGCTCAACAGCTTCCACGGGCGGACCCTGTTCACTGTTAACGTGGGCGGGCAGTCGAAGTATTCCGATGGCTTCGGGCCAAAAATCACCGGCATCACCCACGTGCCGTTCAACGATCTGGACGCGCTCAAAGCGGCCATTTCCGACAAGACCTGCGCCGTTGTGCTGGAGCCGGTACAGGGCGAGGGCGGTGTGCTGCCTGCCGAGCAGGCTTACCTGCAAGGCGCGCGTGACCTGTGCAATCAACACAACGCGCTGCTGGTGTTTGATGAAGTGCAAACCGGCATGGGCCGTACGGGCGAGCTGTTTGCCTACATGCACTATGGCGTGACCCCGGACATCCTCACCAGCGCTAAAAGCCTGGGCGGCGGTTTCCCGATTGCAGCGATGTTGACCACTGAAGCGCTGGCCAAGCACCTGGTTGTCGGCACCCACGGCACCACATACGGCGGTAACCCGCTGGCGTGCGCGGTGGGCAATGCTGTAATCGATGTGATCAACACGCCTGACGTGCTGGACGGCGTGAAAGCCAAACACGACCAGTTCAAGACCCGTCTTGAAGCGATCGGTCAGCAGTACGGCCTGTTCACGCACGTGCGTGGCCTGGGCCTGTTGATCGGCTGCGTATTGAGCGATGCCTGGAAAGGCAAGGCCAAGGACATCTTCAATGCCGCCGAAAAGGAAGGCCTGATGATCCTGCAAGCTGGCCCGGACGTGGTGCGTTTTGCCCCGAGCCTGGTGGTCGACGAGGCCGACATCAAAGACGGTCTGGACCGCTTTGAACGCGCAGTGCAGAAGCTGACCCAAGCCTGATCGGCACCCCTGACGGGAGCGTGCATGCTTCCCGTCAGGGTTTCTTCGTTTCTTTCTATTTCAAGAATTAAGGAGTGACACCATGCTGGTGATGCGCCCTGCGCAAATGGCTGACCTGGGCGAGGTACAGCGTCTGGCTGCGGACAGCCCGATTGGTGTCACTTCATTGCCGGACGATGTGGAACGCCTGCGCGACAAGATCGCCGCGTCCGAGGCATCGTTCGCCGCCGAGGTGAGTTTCAATGGCGAAGAAAGTTATTTCTTTGTCCTCGAAGACACCGCCACCGGCACGCTGGTGGGCTGTTCGGCCATCGTGGCATCGGCCGGTTACTCGGAGCCGTTCTACAGCTTCCGTAACGAGACCTTCGTCCACGCCTCCCGCGAGCTGAAGATTCACAACAAGATTCATGTGCTGTCGCAGTGCCACGACCTTACCGGTAACAGCCTGCTGACCAGTTTTTACGTGGTCCCGGAGCTGGTGGGTTCGGCTTTTTCCGAACTCAATTCCCGTGGCCGCCTGCTGTTCGTTGCCAACCATCCCGAGCGGTTTGCCGACTCGGTTGTGACGGAAATCGTCGGCTACAGCGACGAAAACGGTGACTCGCCGTTCTGGGATGCTATCGGCCGCAACTTCTTTGACCTCAACTACGCTGCCGCCGAGCGCTTGTGCGGGCTGAAGAGCCGTACCTTCCTCGCCGAGCTGATGCCGCATTACCCGATCTACGTACCGCTGTTGCCTGACACCGCGCAAGAAGCCATGGGGCAAGTGCATCCACGGGCACAGATCACCTTCGACATCCTGATGCGCGAAGGCTTTGAAACCGATCATTACATCGACATTTTCGACGGCGGCCCGACCCTGCATGCGCGGGTGTCCGGTATTCGTTCGATTGCGCAAAGCCGCGTGGTGCCGGTGAAAATCGGTGAATTGTGCAAAGGCGGTGGCCGCCAATATCTGGTGGCCAATGCGCAGCTCCAGGACTACCGCGCGGTGCTGATGGAGCTCGATTGGGCGCCGGGCAAGCCGGTCACGCTGGACCTGGAAGCGGCCGAAGCCCTGGGCGTTGGCGAAGGTGCCAGCGTGCGAGTGGTTGCGGTTTAACGCCTTTGAGCGAGTTTCGCGGGGTTCGTCAGCGAGCCCTGCATGAGGAGATAGCATGATCGTTCGCCCTGTACGCAACAGCGATTTACCTGCCTTGATCGAACTGGCCCGTAGCACAGGGACCGGTCTGACCACGCTGCCCGCCAATGAAGAGCGCCTGCTGCACCGCGTGACCTGGGCCGAGATAACCTTCCGCGGCGAAGCTGAGCGCGGCGATGCCGACTACCTGTTTGTGCTGGAAGACGACGACGGCAAAGTGGTCGGTATTTCGGCCATTGCTGGCGCCGTGGGCCTGCGTGAGCCCTGGTATAACTTCCGCGTCGGACTGACCGTCAGCGCGTCGCAAGAACTGAATATTTACCGCGAAATTCCGACGCTGTTCCTGGCCAACGACCTGACCGGCAATTCCGAGCTGTGCTCGCTCTTTCTGGGTGAGGGGCACCGCACCGGCCTGAATGGGCGCTTGCTGGCCAAGGCGCGGATGCTGTTTATCGCCGAGTTCCCGGAGCTGTTTGGCAACAAGATCATTGCTGAAATGCGCGGCATGTCTGATGAAGCCGGGCGTTCTCCGTTCTGGGAAAGCTTGGGTCGGCACTTCTTCAAAATGGAATTCAGCCAGGCCGATTACCTGACCGGGGTCGGTAACAAAGCGTTTATCGCTGAACTGATGCCCAAGTTTCCCGTGTACACCTGTTTCCTGTCCGAAGACGCGCGGGCCGTGATCGGCAAGGTGCACACCCACACCGAGCCGGCCCTGAATATGCTCAAAAGCGAAGGGTTCAGCTATCAGGGCTACGTCGATATTTTTGACGCAGGCCCGGCAGTGGAGTGCGAGACGGACAAGATCCGGGCCGTGCGCGAAAGCGAAGCGCTGGTGCTGGCCATTGGCACGCCCGGCGACGACGCCACGCCTTACCTGATTCACAACCGCAAGCGCGAGGACTGCCGCATCACGGCGGCTGCGGCGCGTCTGGCTGCGGGCACGCTGGTGGTCGATCCGCTGACTGCCAAACGCCTGCAATTGAGCGCGGGCGATCAAGTGCGCGCGGTGACGTTATCCGCCCAGCCAGTGGCCCCACGGGAGAAAAAATAATGAGCACGTTGTACATCGCAGGCGCGTGGCAAAACGGGCAGGGCGAAGCCTTTGAGTCGCTGAACCCAGTGACCCAGCAGGTGCTGTGGTCCGGCCAGGGCGCCGATGCCAATCAGGTGAATGCCGCCGTCAACGCAGCACGTCAGGCTTTTGCGGGGTGGGCCAAGCGTTCTTTTGAAGCGCGACTGACAGTTCTGGAGGCCTTTGCCGCCAGCCTCAAGGCCAATGCCGACGCGTTGGCGCGCTGTATCGGTGAAGAAACCGGCAAGCCGTTGTGGGAGTCGGCGACTGAAGTCACCAGCATGATTAACAAGGTGGCGATTTCGGTTCAAAGCTACCGCGAGCGCACGGGCGAGAAAAGCGGCCCGCTGGGTGACGCCACGGCCGTGTTGCGCCACAAGCCGCATGGCGTGGTGGCGGTGTTCGGTCCGTACAACTTTCCTGGGCACCTGCCTAACGGTCACATTGTTCCGGCCTTGCTGGCCGGCAATAGCGTGGTGTTCAAGCCGAGCGAGCTGACACCGAAAGTGGCCGAGCTGACGGTCAAGTGCTGGATCGAAGCCGGTCTGCCAGCGGGGGTGCTGAACTTGCTGCAAGGCGGGCGCGATACGGGCATTGCGCTGGCGGCCCATGCGGGTATCGATGGCCTGTTCTTTACGGGGTCGAGCCGCACCGGTAACGCACTGCATCAACAGTTTGCCGGTCGCCCGGACAAAATCCTGGCGCTGGAGATGGGCGGCAATAACCCGCTGGTGGTCGATCAGGTGGCTGACGTCGAAGCGGCGGTGTACACCATCATTCAGTCAGCGTTCATTTCAGCGGGTCAGCGTTGCACCTGCGCCCGCCGCTTATTGGTGCCTGAAGGCGTCTGGGGCGACAGCTTGCTGACGCGTCTGGTTGAGGTCAGTCAGCGCATCGAGGTGGGCGCGTTCGATCAGCAGCCTGCACCGTTCATGGGGTCGGTTATTTCGTTGCAAGCCGCGCGGGCCTTGATGGATGCCCAAGAAGTGTTGCTCGGTTCCGGGGCAGTGGCTCTGCTTGAAATGAGTCAGCCGGACAGCAATGCCGCGTTGCTGACGCCGGGCATCATTGATGTGACCGAAGTCAGCGAGCGCAGCGATGAAGAGTTGTTCGGGCCGTTGCTGCAAGTGATCCGTTATGCCGATTTCGACGCCGCGATTGCAGAGGCCAATAACACGGCCTTTGGTCTGGCAGCCGGTTTGCTTTCCGATTCCGAAGCGCGTTATCAGCAGTTCTGGCTCGAAAGCCGTGCCGGTATCGTCAACTGGAACAAGCAATTGACGGGGGCTGCCAGCAGCGCACCTTTTGGCGGAATCGGCGCGTCGGGTAATCACCGTGCCAGTGCGTATTACGCAGCCGATTATTGCGCCTACCCGGTGGCCTCGCTCGAAACGCCGATGCTCGCGTTGCCAGCGGCGCTGACGCCGGGCGTACGTTTGTAATTTCGAAATGCTTATAAAACCGTTTGCCGGAGCCTCGCTGATGAAGTCCTTTGAAGTCAATTTTGACGGTTTAGTGGGGCCGACCCATAACTACGGCGGGTTGTCCTTCGGCAACGTCGCGTCCCAGAGCAACAGCCAGCAGGCTTCCAACCCCAAGGAAGCCGCGCTGCAAGGCCTGGAAAAAATGAAAGCGCTGATGGACATGGGCTTTGTCCAGGGCGTTCTGGCCCCGCAAGAGCGCCCGGACGTGGCTGCCTTGCGCAGCCTGGGGTTTGGCGGCACCGATGCTCAGGTCATTCAAAAAGCGGCCAAAGACGCCATGCCGTTGCTGGTAGCCAGTTGCTCGGCATCAAGCATGTGGGTGGCCAACGCGGCGACGGTCAGCCCGAGTGCCGACACGGCCGACGGGCGGGTGCATTTCACCGCCGCCAACCTCAACTGCAAGTTTCATCGCAGTATTGAACACCCGACCACCAGCCGTGTGTTGGGGGCGATGTTTGCGGACCCTCAGTATTTTGCCCACCACGCGGCTTTGCCGGCCGTGGCGCAATTTGGTGATGAAGGTGCGGCAAACCACACCCGTTTCTGCCGGGACTACGGCGAAGCCGGCGTCGAGTTCTTTGTGTATGGACGCAGCGCCTTCGACAGCCGTTATCCGGCACCTCAGAAATACCCGGCACGCCAGACGCTTGAGGCCTCTCAAGCGGTGGCGCGCCTGCACGGCCTGAGTGAGGCGGGCGTCGTGTTTGCGCAGCAGAACCCGGCGGTCATTGACCAGGGTGTGTTCCATAACGATGTCATTGCGGTAGGCAATGGCGAACTGTTGTTCCATCACGAAGATGCCTTCCTGAACACTGACCAGGTGCTGGCCGAGTTGCACGGCAAGCTGCAGGCACGTGGCGCGCAATTCCAGTCCATTTGTGTGCCGCGCGACCAGGTGGCTGTTGAAGATGCGGTGCGCTCGTACCTGTTCAACAGCCAATTGTTGAGCCGTGCGGATGGTTCGATGCTGCTGATCGTGCCTGAAGAGTGCCGCAGCAACCCGCGTGTCTGGCAGTACCTGCAAAGCCTGACCGCCTGCGGCGGACCGGTTCGTGAGGTCAAGGTTTTTGATCTCAAGCAAAGCATGCAGAACGGCGGTGGCCCGGCTTGCCTGCGGCTGCGGGTCGCACTGAAAGAAACAGAGCTGGCGGCGGTCAATCCGGGGGTTATCATGACGCCCGCGTTGTACGGCACGCTCACCCGTTGGGTGAACAAGCACTACCGCGATGCGCTGCGCGAAAGCGATCTGGCGGATCCGCAGTTGTTGCTTGAATGCCGCACGGCACTGGATGAACTGACGCAAATCCTTAAACTGGGCGCGGTCTATCCATTCCAGATCAATTGAACACCGCTTTGTACGGGCGTTGATGCCCGTACTGGCCACTCCACTTTCCACTGAGTACGAAACTATGAGCGATTCCCTGCAGCTGATCCTTGAAGACACCGACGGCACGCAATTGCAAACGTCCTGCACCCGCGTTGCGGTCATGTGGCAGGGCAAGGAGCTGTGGATCCAGCAAGACGGCCGCGGCCAGTTGTTGATCGGTGTAGACGTGGAAGAAGGCGACGCCGAATATGCCAACCTGCTGTTGCGTCCACTGGCCACCAACCTGGTGAGCCTGCAACTGGAAATGGAACCGGCTGACATGAGCGATGACGAAGACGGTCACGTCCACGGCCCGGACTGTAATCACTGATTAAGGATGCTCTATGCTCGCCCTCGGCAAACTGCTTGAACTGACCCTGGCCGGTCGTGAACCGGCCCAGAAAATTCAACTGACGGCCGAAGGCGTGCGATTGCGCTGGCTAGGTGAGGGCGCACTGGATGTTACGCCGCCCAGTGGCCAGGACGTTGGCCTGGATTTACTGTTGTCAGCGGGCATTCACGGTAACGAAACAGCGCCGATCGAGCTGCTCGATCGCCTGTTGCACGGCATCGCACGTGGAGACATCAAGCCGCGTGCACGCATTCTGTTCTTGTTCGGCAATCCGGGTGCCATGCGCACCGGTGAGCGTTTTGTCGAGGAGGACCTCAACCGGCTGTTTAACGGCCGTCACGAAAGCAGCTGCGGCCCTGAAGCCCTGCGCGCTTGTGAGCTGGAGCGTTTGGCTACGGTGTTTTACAGCCAGCCGGACCGCACCCGTTTGCACTATGACCTGCACACCGCGATTCGCGGTTCGAAACTCGAACAATTTGCCCTGTATCCGTTTAAGAAAGATCGCGTCCCGTCGCGTCGCGAACTGGTGCGCCTGCGTGCGGCGGGCGTGGAAGCGGTTTTGTTGCAAAACAAGCCGTCGATTGTGTTCAGTGCTTTCACCCGCGAAAAACTGGATGCCGAGGCGTTCACCCTTGAGTTAGGTAAAGCGCGGCCGTTTGGGTGCAACGCAAGTGTGAATGTAGAGCGCCTTGAGCAACGTTTGAAACAGATCATTGAGGGCACTGAGCCGTCACTGGACGAGGCGTCGCTGGACGGCTTGCAGCTGTTTCGCGTGGCGCGAGAAGTCATTAAGGAAAGTGACGCGTTTATTCTGCATTTGCCGTCCGATGTTGAGAACTTTTCAGAGTTGCCCAAAGGTTATTTGCTGGCTGAAGATGCCGGGAAAACCCGCTGGATCATTGAGGAGAAGGGCGCGCGGATTATCTTCCCCAATCCCAAGGTCAAGACTGGTCTGCGCGCCGGGATCATTATTGAGCCCGCGTCCGAAGCGTTGCTGGATCAATCATTGGCGTAATAAATGTAGGTTTTGCGCAGTTGCAGGCCCAGTTCCCCGAGTAACGCATTTTCGGTGTAGGGGGTTGGGTTGGTCACTCGGGCAGGGGTGGCTGGGTCATCGTCGAAGTCAAACGGTTCAATGTTGCAAGGCAGTCCCACAACCTGCAGTTCGAGGTTGTTGACCATCGGCGCGGACTTGGTCCCGCCGTGTCCGTCAGGGCTCATGCCCCCGAAAACCGAGCCTGTCACAAAGTTATAGGCATGGCACAGTTCGTGATAGAGCGCTGCGAGCGGCACGTCTTCGGATTCTGAGTAGGTTGGATTGTAAAAAACCGTGCCGCCATAGGTTCGAGTGCCCGGCTTTCCCGACGCAGCGAATGCGGTGCCATCATTGAGTGTGGGGACATACAGGCCGTTTCGAACATGCTTGAACTCACGAATGGTGATGGGTTTCTTGCTGTCACGAATACTTTTGGTGAGTGCCCTTAACAGCTGGTGGCCATTGTCCGAGCCGAGCAATAACCTGAGGTCATCCTGAACCCGCTCAGTGAAGGTGTCGCTGCCTTCAATAATCAGACCGGTTTCGGACAGTGGTTGCGACGTGACCTTGAATACCGTTCCGATTTGCTTATCTGGCGTGTACGCGCCTTCTGAAATGGACGTGATTTGACTCCCCGTGTAGATCCGGTCACTGGCCTTGAGGTTATCGATGATGTTTTGCCCGTCGCCTGTGTAGATCACGTTGGTGGCCGGGCCTGCGGTGATCAGGTCGTCCCCGTCGTTGCCACTTAATATGTTGTGGCCCTGGCCACCGATGATGAGATCGTCACCTTTGCCGCCATCCACAAATACCCTGCCAGCGTCTCCCCGGAAAAAGTCGGCGCCACTGCCCAGATAAGCCGAAGTGGTGCCTGAGCCACTGACATTCACGATGTCGTTGCCGACGCCCGTGTTGACATAACTGCGCCCGGAGCCAGTCAACACCATGTCGTTACCAGCGCCGGTGAGGATGTTTGTTTTTTTCGCGTGGGTGATGACGGTGTCATTACCAGCGCCGGTTTCGATATGAAACGGATTTTTGAATGCGCTGGCGATATACACCGTGTCATCACCTTGGGATGTGTGTATTTCAATGATCTGTCGGGTGTTGGCGGGACGAATGTGGAAGCGCTGGTGATTGAGGTCAACGATGATCGTGTCGTTTTCCCCTTGGGTGACGAGCAGGGACGTACGTGGCGCAGAGGTACGAAACTCCAGCCGATCGACCGGCCGTTCGTACAGCACGCCCTCTGTAACGTAACGAAAGATCGAAACATACGCGCTCAGATGCAGCAGGCTTCTGGTAGTGGTTTCCACAACATGGGGGGTTGGGCTGGAGACGGTTTTTTCGGTCAGCTCCGGTGGGCCTTTGCTGGCGCCATCAATATGGAATTCAGGGCCCTCAGGCGCTGCAGGGGGGGTAGGGCACATAGGTAAGGCTCCATAGCATGTGGTTCAAACGTCTGGGGCAACCCCATTGATAACGATTGAAACGCTTTGAGTGCTTACGCGTGCTTTAGATAGTTAGTGCGCAATCCCGACTGACCGGGGGATGGTCAGTCGGGAATTCAGGCGTTATACCGCGCGCTTTTGCTGGGTATCGAGACGCTTGATGTTGCGGATTTTCTGCAAGGTGTCGACGCAGGTCTTTGCCGCTTCCTGGCCTTTGTGCACAAAGTGGTCAAAGAAAAATTTCTGGTGCTCTTCGCCCGCGTGGAAATGATGCGGGGTCAGGCTGACCGAGAACACAGGCACTTCGGTTTCCAGCTGCACTTGCATCAGGCCGCTGACCACTGACTGCGCGACGAAGTCATGGCGATAGATGCCGCCGTCCACCACCAGGGCTGCACCCACAATGCCTGCATAGCGGCCGGTCTTGGCCAGCAGCTTGGCGTGTAGCGGGATCTCGAAGGCGCCACCGACTTCAAAAAAGTCGATGTCACTTTCCTGATAGCCCTGCTCCAGCATTTCGGCCAGAAAGCCCTTACGGCTTTGATCGACGATTTCTTTGTGCCAGCTGGCCTGAATGAACGCGACGCGCTCGTTGTGGTGGTTTTTGCTTTTGCTGTCGATTGCGGTGGGTTGCATGTTCAGACTCCTGTTTGTGTGAAAAACAGGGCATATGAATCGAATGGGATTTAAGGGTGCGTCCAGACAGGCCGCACGAGTGTGTAACCTCGACACTGGCCTGCCCGACTGACGGCCCTTTGGCGCCAATCCCGTTCTCTCTTCATCCGGACTATGACCGTCGGCCCCGGAATCACACCGGGTCTGCTGACCTTGCCAAGCCGTCTGCCGTAGCCTTCGGACCTGCCAAGCGCTCGCGGGCTATACGCATTGCGCGCAATTACCGCCGGTGGGGAGTTACACCCCGCCCTGAGAACGTTGCCGCCAGCCTTTCTGGCGGCGGGCATTTTGTATCACAAATGTTTCAGGGATGCATTGATGCTTTTTGCTAATGGTCATCGAAATTTCTGATGATTTTATCGGCTGGCTCGGACAATGCCGTTTGATTAATCTCGCGATAACCTGCACTCCTCTTGTTCGACAGGTATTTCACCGCTTAGCATCCAGTGTTTATCTCCTTTGGCTGAGGCTTCCAATGACTGTTATCGATCTTCGCAGTGACACCGTGACTCAACCCGGGCCAGGCATGCGTGCGGCCATGGCCGCCGCGCCGCTAGGGGACGATGTGTATGGCGAAGACCCGACGGTCAATCACCTGGAGGCTGAGTTGGCGTACAGGCTCGGGTTTGCGCAGGCCCTGTTCGTGCCCACCGGGACCATGAGCAATCTCTTGGCGCTGATGGCGCATTGCGAGCGGGGCGATGAATACATCGTCGGGCAGCAGGCCCACACGTATAAATATGAAGGCGGCGGGGCGGCGGTACTGGGGTCTATCCAGCCGCAGCCGCTGGAGGTGCAGACCGACGGGTCGCTGGACTTGAAGCAGGTGGCGGCCGCGATCAAACCGGATGACTTCCATTTCGCCCGTACCCGCTTGTTGGCACTGGAAAACACCATGCAGGGCAAAGTGCTGCCGCTTGAGTACCTGGCGGCGGCCAGTCGCCTGACCCGTGAGCATGGGCTGGCGCTGCACCTGGACGGGGCGCGGTTGTACAACGCAGCGGTCAAATCAGGGGTGGACGCAGCCGACATTACCCGTCATTTCGATTCGGTTTCGGTGTGTTTGTCCAAGGGGTTGGGCGCGCCGGTAGGCTCGGTGCTGTGCGGCTCGGCCGAATTGATTGCCCGGGCCCGACGCCTGCGCAAAATGGTCGGTGGTGGTATGCGTCAGGCCGGGCAATTGGCCGCGGCGGGTTTGTATGCACTGGATCATCAGGTGCAGCGCCTGGCGGACGACCATGCCAATGCGCAGCATCTGGCTGACGGGCTGCGCGCCTGCGGCTATGCCGTCGAACCGGTACAAACCAATATGGTGTACGTCGATCTGGGCGACCGGGCCCAAGCGCTCAAAGCCTTTGCCGCCGAACGCGGCATCAAGCTGAGCGCCGCGCCGCGCTTGCGGATGGTGACGCACCTGGATGTCAATCGCAGCCAAATTGAGCAGGTGGTCACGGTTTTGGACGAATTTAATCGGCAATGAGTGCGTAACCCGTCCAATTGAGTGTGCCTATCGTATAAACACGCTGTACCCAAGGCGCAGGGCCGATATAATGCGGCCCTTTGCGAGTCGCACTGTCGACCGACCTGATTGACTTGCCTCTGGCCTCAGCCTCCGTGGAAGAACCTATGAAAAGCGCAGAAATCCGTGAAGCCTTCCTTCGCTTCTTCGAGGAGCAAGGTCACACCCGTGTCCCTTCCAGCTCCTTGGTGCCAAATAACGACCCGACCCTGCTGTTCACCAACGCGGGGATGAACCAGTTCAAGGACTGCTTCCTGGGTCAGGAAAAGCGTGCTTACACCCGTGCAACCAGCAGCCAGAAGTGCGTGCGTGCCGGTGGCAAGAACAGTGACCTGGAAAACGTCGGTTATACCGCGCGTCACCACACCTTTTTTGAAATGCTCGGCAACTTCAGCTTTGGTGACTACTTCAAGAAAGACGCGATCAATTTCGCCTGGACCTTTCTAACCGGCGTACTGAAGTTGCCAGCGGACAAGCTGTGGGTGACTGTCTACGCCAGCGATGACGAAGCCTATGACATCTGGACCAAAGACGTCGGCGTGCCCGCTGAGCGCATGATCCGCATTGGCGACAATAAAGGCGCCCCGTACGCGTCCGATAACTTCTGGACCATGGGCGATACCGGCCCGTGCGGTCCCTGCACCGAGATTTTCTACGACCACGGCCCCGAAATCTGGGGCGGCCCGCCAGGCTCGCCAGACGAAGACGGCGACCGTTACATCGAAATCTGGAACAACGTGTTCATGCAGTTCAACCGCACCGCCGATGGCGTGTTGCATCCGTTGCCAGCACCGTCGGTGGACACCGGCATGGGCCTGGAGCGGATCAGTGCGGTGATGCAGCACGTCAATTCCAACTACGACATCGATTTGTTCCAGAGCCTGCTCAAAGCGGCAGCCGACGCCATTGGTTGCGCCAATGAGGGCCAGGCTTCGCTTAAAGTCGTGGCGGACCACATTCGTTCGTGCAGCTTCCTGATCGCGGATGGCGTATTGCCGTCCAACGAAGGTCGCGGCTACGTGCTGCGTCGGATCATTCGCCGCGCTTGCCGCCACGGCAACAAGCTGGGCGCGACCGGCAACTTCTTCTACAAGATCGTGGCTGCACTGGTAGCCGAAATGGGCGCCAGCTTCCCCGAGCTGGTGCGTGAACAGGCCAACATTGAGCGTGTCCTCAAGGCTGAAGAAGAGCAGTTCTCCAAGACGCTCGAACAGGGCCTGAAAATCCTGGAGCAGGATCTGGCTGACCTCAAGGGCACCGTGGTGCCGGGTGACGTGGTGTTCAAGCTGTATGACACCTACGGTTTCCCGATGGACCTGACAGCGGATATCGCCCGTGAGCGCAATCTGACCGTGGACGAAGCCGGTTTCGAACGCGAAATGGAAGCGCAGCGGGTGCGTGCCCGTTCGGCCAGCTCGTTCGGTCTGGACTACAACACCCTGGTCAAGGTGGATGTGCCGACCGAATTCATCGGTTACAACGCAACTCAAGGTTCTGCGAAGGTGGTTGCCCTCTATAAAGAGGGTCAGTCGGTCGACACCCTGAATGAAGGTGATGAAGGTGTGGTCGTGCTCGACCAGACGCCGTTCTACGCTGAGTCCGGCGGTCAGGTGGGTGACTGCGGTTACCTGCAGGCAGGTGCTGCGCGTTTTGACGTGCGCGACACCACGAAAACCGGCGGTGCCTTCCTGCACCACGGCGTGGTTGCGAAGGGCGGCCTGAACGTTGGCGAAACGGTTGAAGCTCAGGTTGATGCCGATGTGCGTCACGCGACGGCGTTGAACCACTCGGCCACTCACTTGCTGCACGCCGCATTGCGCAAAGTACTGGGTGAGCATGTTCAGCAAAAAGGTTCGTTGGTTGACAGTCAGCGCATGCGTTTCGACTTCAGCCATTTCGAAGCCATCAAGCCTGAGCAGATCAAAGCCCTCGAAGATATCGTCAACGCCGAGATTCGCAAGAATACCCCGGTACAAACCGAAGAAACCGACATCGAAACCGCCAAGCAAAAAGGCGCCATGGCGCTGTTCGGCGAGAAGTACGGCGACAACGTGCGCGTACTGAGCATGGGTGACGATTTCTCCGTGGAACTGTGTGGCGGTATTCACGCCAAGCGCACGGGCGATATCGGCCTGATGAAAATCACCAGCGAAGGCGGCGTGGCGTCGGGTATCCGTCGAATTGAAGCGGTGACCGGTGCTAGCGCACTGGCTTACTTGAACGCAGCGGAAGAGCAGCTCAAGGAAGCGGCGAACCTGATCAAGGGGTCGCGGGAAAATCTGGTCGACAAGCTCTCGGCGGTGCTGGAACGTAACCGCCAGTTGGAGAAGCAACTGGAGCAATTGCAGGCCAAGGCCGCAAGCGCGGCTGGCGACGATCTGTCGGCGTCGGCTGTGGACATCAAAGGCGTGAAAGTCTTGACCGCTCGCCTGGACGGTCAGGATGGCAAGGCGCTTCTGGCGCTGGTGGATCAGCTGAAGAACAAGCTCGGCCGCGCAGTGATCCTGCTGGGTGGAGTTTACGAAGACAAGGTCGTACTGGTTGCAGGCGTAACCAAAGACCTGACCGGCCAACTCAAAGCCGGTGATTTGATGAAGCAGGCCGCTGCGGCAGTGGGCGGGAAGGGCGGTGGTCGCCCGGACATGGCGCAAGGTGGCGGAGTAGATGCTGCTGCTCTGGACGCCGCGTTAGCCCTGACTGTGCCATTTGTCGAACAGGGTATCTGAGGTCCAGAACGCGCCGCTGTCTAGTGGCGGCGCGTCGTTTGAATGATAAATGGGCGCCCTTTAGGGGCTGAGGCTGCTTTGAAATGGCTTTGATCGTACAGAAATTCGGAGGCACCTCGGTCGGCACTGTCGAACGAATCGAACAGGTCGCCGATAAAGTTAAGAAGTTCCGCGAAGCCGGCAATGACCTGGTGATTGTATTGTCGGCAATGAGTGGCGAAACCAACCGCCTGATCGATCTGGCCAAACAGATCAGCGATCAGCCGTTGCCGCGCGAGCTGGATGTCATCGTTTCTACCGGCGAGCAAGTGACCATTGGCTTGTTGGCCATGGCGCTGAACAAGCGGGGCGTGTCCGCGGTGTCCTACACCGGCAGCCAGGTGCGTATCCTCACCGACAGCTCTCACACCAAAGCCCGCATCCTGAAAATAGACGATCAGAAGATTCGCGCAGACCTCAAGGCCGGGCGTGTGGTTGTGGTCGCCGGTTTCCAGGGCGTGGACGAGCAGGGCAACATCACCACATTGGGCCGTGGCGGCTCTGATACGACGGGTGTGGCGCTGGCGGCTGCGCTGAAGGCTGACGAGTGCCAGATCTACACCGATGTCGATGGTGTCTACACCACCGACCCGCGTGTGGTGGCGCAGGCTCAACGTCTGGAGAAGATCACCTTCGAAGAAATGCTGGAAATGGCCAGCCTGGGCTCCAAGGTGTTGCAGATCCGTGCGGTCGAGTTCGCCGGCAAGTACAACGTTCCGCTGCGCGTATTGCACAGCTTCAAGGAGGGTCCTGGCACCCTCATTACTATTGATGAAGAGGAATCCATGGAACAGCCGATCATTTCTGGTATCGCGTTCAATCGCGATGAAGCCAAGCTGACCATCCGTGGCGTGCCAGACACCCCGGGCGTGGCGTTCAAGATTCTGGGCCCGATCAGCGCGGCCAACATTGAAGTCGACATGATCGTGCAGAACGTGGCACACGATAACACCACCGACTTTACCTTCACCGTGCACCGCAACGATTACAGCGCGGCGCAGACCGTGCTGGAAAACACGGCGCGTGAGATCGGTGCGCGTGAAGTGGTCGGCGATACCAAGATCGCCAAAGTGTCGATCGTGGGTGTGGGTATGCGCTCGCACGCTGGTGTGGCCAGCCGCATGTTTGAGTCGTTGGCTAAAGAGAACATCAACATCCTCATGATCTCGACCTCCGAGATCAAAGTGTCGGTGGTGATAGAAGAGAAATACCTGGAGCTGGCAGTACGCTCCTTGCACACCGCTTTTGAATTGGACGCGCCTGCCCGACAGGGTGAGTAATGCGTTGCCCAAAGGGCGCGGTTGATCCGCGCCCTTTGTTTTTTTGATAAATGTGAACGAAGGCCTCTTGTTTCGTCATGTTGGTCAATACTTAAGGCGCGTCGGGCTATAGCTGTTTAGCTAGTAGGCCGAAGCCCTTTTTTTTTGCAGACTGTTGTCCCTGAATGAATAGCGTGAGGAGAAAGCTATGCTGATTTTGACTCGCCGGTGCGCAGAAAGCCTGATCATAGGCGACGGTGAAATTACTGTGACCGTGCTCGGCGTCAAAGGAAACCAAGTGCGAATCGGTGTGAATGCCCCCAAAGAAGTGGCCGTGCACCGGGAGGAAATCTACCTGCGGATCAAGAAAGAAAAGGACGAAGAACCAAGTCTTTAATTTTATTTAAGTTTTTGGTTGCATACGGGGAAAAGGCTGGTTATTATACGCCCCGTGTTGCGGAGAGGTGGCCGAGTGGCCGAAGGCGCTCCCCTGCTAAGGGAGTACATCTCAAAAGGGTGTCGGGGGTTCGAATCCCCCCTTCTCCGCCATTATTCAAGTAGCACGTTAGAATCTAGCCGTTTCAGTAAGTTGTTGAATTTATTGAAAAAAACACTTGGCAGAGAGATTCAACGGTCTATAATACGCAGCTTCAAATGCACTCGTAGCTCAGCTGGATAGAGTACTCGGCTACGAACCGAGCGGTCACAGGTTCGAATCCTGTCGAGTGCACCATATAAGAGTTAGTTGCTTCGGTAGTTAACTTGGCTTCAACCAGGGTGGTCTGGTCTAACAAACACAACTTGCACTCGTAGCTCAGCTGGATAGAGTACTCGGCTACGAACCGAGCGGTCACAGGTTCGAATCCTGTCGAGTGCACCATTTAAGAGTTAGTTGCTTCGGCGGTTAACTTGGCTTCAACCAGGGTGGTCTGGTCTAACAAACACACCTTGCACTCGTAGCTCAGCTGGATAGAGTACTCGGCTACGAACCGAGCGGTCACAGGTTCGAATCCTGTCGAGTGCACCAAACACCAAAAAGCCCGCCTTTAAAGCGGGCTTTTTGCTGTCTGCGATTTGACATACTTCTGGCGTGTTTGACTGGATTGCGCCTTGTGCGGATACACCCTCAATCAATCAGGAATTAACCCGCTCCTGGGCTGTCTGTTAAAGAGCATGCCGCGCCTGAACGGTTTTTCGCGTGCACGTGTGTTCTCTTCCTTGAATCCGGCGTCGCAGATTCAGTCTCGCGAGCATTGAGCTTCGCCTGATCGCAAGCATTTGTTATCCCCGAGATTTTTAACGTCATTAATTTTTTAAGCCGTGTATGATTGCGCCCGTCAGCCCCGCCGGGGCTTGTGGAATACCTCCATGGACTTACCCAGTAGTAATTCAGCATCCCGCTTTACCAATCATGAATTGACTGATTGATCCTTCCGGCGTGCCCTGCTGCTGGGAGTGGAGTTCGCCTATGACCGAAGTTGAAGTAAAAAAGACTCAAGACAGCCTGCAAAGCCGTCTTGCGCAAGTGATTGAACTGCTTAACCGCCAGCGTGTGGTCGAAGACCTGACACATCGTCAGGAAGGCCATCACCATGATCGGGTCGAAAACCTGGTCCACCGGCAAAATCTCGTTGAGCTCCAGCGCAAGCTGGAAGACCTGCACTCCGCCGACGTTGCTTACATTCTTGAAGCGTTGCCTCTGGATGACCGTCTGACGGTCTGGCAGTTGGTCAAGGCTGACCGCGACGGCGACATCCTGCTTGAAGTGTCGGACTCGGTTCGAGAAACCCTGATCGCCGACATGGACGATCACGAGCTCCTGGCAGCAGCCAAGGAGATGGACGCTGACGAACTTGCTGACCTGGCCCCCGAGCTGCCGCGAGACGTCGTCCATGAACTGATGGAAACCCTTGACGGCCAGCAGCGTGAGCGCGTTCGCTCCGCGTTGTCCTATAACGAGGATCAGGTCGGCGCCCTGATGGACTTCGAGATGGTGACCATCCGCGAAGACGTCAGCCTTGAAGTGGTTCTGCGTTACCTGCGGCGTCTCAAGGAGCTGCCGGGCCATACCGACAAGTTGTTTGTGGTGGATTACGACGGTGCGCTCAAAGGCGTGCTGCCGATCAAGCGCCTGCTGGTAAATGACCCTGAAAAACAGGTGTCCGAAGTGATGGCCAGCGATCCGGTGAGTTTCCATCCGGATGAAGACGCCTACGATGCGGCGCAGGCATTTGAGCGGTACGACTTGATCTCGGCTCCGGTGGTCGACAAGAACGGCAAGTTGATCGGTCGTTTGACCATCGATGAAATGGTCGACTTGATCCGTGAAGAAAGCGAAACCGAAGTTCTCAACATGGCGGGTTTGCGCGAAGAGGAAGACATTTTCGCGTCTGTCTGGAAATCCCTGCGCAACCGTTGGGCTTGGCTGGCGATTAACCTGATCACCGCGTTTCTTGCGTCGCGGGTCATTGGGTTGTTTGAAGGTTCGATTGAAAAGCTGGTGGCACTGGCAGCCCTGATGCCTATTGTGGCGGGCATTGGCGGCAACTCCGGTAACCAGACCATCACCATGATCGTGCGGGCGATGGCGCTGGACCAAGTGAACACAGGCAGCACGTCGCGTCTGATGCGCAAAGAACTCGCGGTGGGCTTGATTAACGGTCTGGTGTGGGGCGGTGTGATCGGTGTAGTGGCCTATCTGCTCTACGGCAGCTGGTCGCTGGGAGTGGTGATGACCGCTGCCATGACGCTCAACTTGTTGTTGGCAGCATTGATGGGGGTATTGATCCCGATGACGCTGGCCCGGTTGGGCCGTGACCCGGCCATGGGTGCCAGTGTGATGATTACCGCGGTAACTGACAGTGGCGGATTCTTCATCTTCCTGGGGTTGGCCACGATCTTCCTGCTCTAGTCACCAACGGCTTGATCTGACTGTGTCGATCAAGCCGTTTTTGTGACTGCTTGCTGCGTTCGGGCCGCCCACAAAAAAGCCAGCACAAGGCTGGCTTTTTTGAAAAGGCGTCTAGATCACGAGGCGTCGGATGCCATTTCGACATCGTGTGCAATCAGTGAAACCAGCGCATTTTGTTGACGATGTGACAGCTGGCGGAAGCGTTGCAACAACTCGCGTTCATGCATCGAGAGCTCAGGGCTGTCGAGGCGCAATGCGGGCTCGTCGCCCAAAGCGCCTTCCTGGATGAGGCTCTGTTCCAGGCGGGCAATGATTTCTGAGTTCATGCTGCGATGGTGATTACGTGCCACCTCGGCAATGCGCTCGCGCATTCCGTCTGGCAGGCGCACTACGAACTTGTCAGCCGTACGGCTGGAATAAATAGCCTGTTTCAATGGGCGCATATAGTTAACCGGTTAGTTCAGGGGAGCGGTTCTCGGGATTGGCCGCAGGATGTGTTTTAAGACCATCTTTGGGGCCAAATGTTCAACCTGAATTGCTAAGAGGCCGGCATCATGCCTCAAATTAGCCACTTCCCTGGCGTCAATTCTGTGACAAATATTGAACCGGATACAGGCTTTTTGCCAGTAGCGATTATCAGAAATGCGCACTGCGTTTGATAGCGGTACTGGGCTCCATTCATCTGAAACGCCTCATACAAAGCAATTACCACGCAAATTGTTTGGAAGATCCAGCTGCAACCCTCACTTAAACCGTGAGAGGGCAGTGCCCGGACTTAAAAGATCAACAGCAGAAGGGGCTCGCAGATGCCAGGCAACTTGATCTATTTGATGGGGCCTTCTGGCTCGGGCAAAGACAGCCTGATCGAAGCGGCCCGTCATTCTCTGGCCGAGCGGGGTTGTGAGGTGATGCGGCGTGTCATCACGCGCTCAGCCGAATCCGTGGGGGAGGACGCGCAGGGTGTTTCAGCCCAAGCGTTTGAGGCGCTCAAAGAGCAGGGCGCCTTTGCCTTGCACTGGCAGGCGCATGGCCTCAGCTACGGGATTACCACGCTACTGGATGACTACCTGCGCCAGGGTCGCCATGTACTGGTGAACGGTTCGCGCGCGCATCTGGAGCAGGCCCGTCAGCGCTATCCCGATTTAGTGGCAGTCATGTTGTGTGTGAGCACAGAGGTTTTGCACGAAAGGCTGCTCAAACGGGGCCGCGAAACGCCTGAGCAAATCCGGCAACGGTTGCAGCGTAATCAGTTATTTCTTGAAGGCATGCCACGCCATGAGGCTGAGGCTATTAAAGTGCTCGATAACTCCGGCAGCTTGACCGTGGCGGTGCAAGGCTTGCTGGCCTTGATTGATCACGGCGTGGACTACCCGGCCTCAGCGTAATTGCGGGTCGAACTTGATCCGGCGTCCTACTAGCAACGCCAGCAGCCAACAGCCGAAGAACGTAGCGGCGGCGAACAATGGCACGTCGCCCAGATCCCCATTAGGGATAAATATATCCAGCGCCAGACTGGCCAGCGCCAACATCAAAAAGCCAAATGCAATTTTGGACATGATTCGTTAAAGCTCTCTTTAGAAAACCCAGCTGTGGCCCTGAACCGCTTGCGTCTGCGCAGGGTGCTCGGCGGTCAGGTGAGGTGTGCCGCTTTGATCTGGAGTCATCACCGCCAACTGTGGCAATGGCGAGTGGGGTTTATACGTACCCGCAATCTCAGCGCTCTGTTGACCAGACGCCTCATCGGGTTGGAATTGAAAAAAGACCAGAACGGCCAGCGCGAGTGCATTCAACAGGATCAGTGTGCTGTTCATGGCGGTCATCTCTGAGGGCATGGACTTAATACTGTTGTGATTGCAGTCTTCGTGCCAACGCAGGATACCTATAAAAGCCTTGTAAAACAGTCATTTACTATCAGTTTTTAAGGTGCGTGAGTTGCAAATTGCAATGAAGCCTTTTTGCTGCAATGCAAATTGCACGATGGCAGGGATGATGCAGTCCTGCACGCTGCTTTAGCGTGTTTTGCACGCTATCCCGGCGGTTGCCCTGTCTACCGAGCATTAAGGCCCTTACACGTAAAAAGCCAACGGACGACATGACAAATCACGGTATCGCCGTTAACATGCTCGCCGACCTGCACACCGCGCCCTGTGCGTGGTACGCGTGATCAGTCTCAGTAGCTCAATTGGATAGAGCATCCCCCTCCTAAGGGGAAGGTTGCAGGTTCGAACCCCGCCTGGGACACCATTTCACGTCATTGCCTTTCAGTTTTTCCCCTTCAAATTTTTTCCTCCTGCCCTTCGAGCTCGGCTTGTTTTAGCCAAGATTCGGTGATGCGGCGTTCCAGTTCTTCAAGGTCCGCCATGCCCAACACGCGTGTGGTGTTCAGGCCGCGTATATACCCCATTAATTGATTGGCCGCGGTGCGTTGAGCGTCAGGGCATGCATGGCTGTCGTGAAGCACGTCTTCGTACCTCGTCAGGTATTCGGCCACCCGTTCGCGGTATTGCGGCAGTACCGCGTCACGGATGCGGTCGAAGGTTCGCAGTTTTTGATTGGTATTCACGGTTGACCCTTATTTGAAGAATGGGCTGTTGTTTTTGTTACAACCAGAATTGAATGTAACCCACCCGTGACCCCGACCGCGATACCTGTGCACGTTTCAGCGGTCGGGCCGCACCGGGCGGCCCTGTTCGCGTTTTAACGTGTCATGCCATTACGCAATGGAGGTCCCGCCGGTAATGCCGAAGATCTCACCCGTGATGTAGCTCGACTCCTGACTGGCCAGCAGTACGTAAATCGGCGCGCACTCGGCCGGTTGTCCTGCTCGGCCGATTGGAGTTTCGGCGCCGAAGGTAGGGATTTTTTCCTGAGGCTGCCCACCGCTGGGTTGCAGCGGTGTCCAGAACGGGCCGGGTGCCACGGCATTGACGCGAATGCCCTGGCCGATCACCTGTTTGGCCAGCGCTTTGGTAAACGCCGCAATTGCTGATTTGGTCGGCGCGTAGTCGAGCAACGTTTCCGACGGCTGATAGGCCTGAATCGACGTCGTGTTAACGATGGTGGCACCGGCCGGCAAGTGCGGCAGCGCGGCTTTGCACAGCCAGAACAGTGCGTAGACGTTGGTTCTGAAGGTTGCGTCAAACTGCTCGGTGGTCAGGTCGGCAATGGCTTTTTGCGCAGTTTGTTTACCTGCGACGTTCACCAGAATATCCAGCCCGCCCAAGCCTTTGACAGCCTGGCTCACCAGCTCCAGGCAAAACGCTTCTTGGGACAAGTCGCCAGGTATGCAAATGGTCTTGCGACCTTCGGCCTCGATCAACGCGACCACGTCCCGGGCGTCCGCTTCTTCCTCGGGCAAATAGTTCAGCACGATGTCCGCGCCTTCGCGGGCGTAGGCAATAGCTACGGCGCGGCCGATACCCGAGTCAGCCCCGGTAATCAGCGCCTTGCGGCCCGCCAACCGTCCAAAACCTTTGTACGACGTTTCGCCATGGTCGGCGTGGGGCTGTAATTTGTGCACTGAACCGGGAGCCGGTTGCGGTTGTTCGGGGAAGCCCGGCTGAGGGTATTGCGTCACCGGGTTCTGCATTGCGTACTGGTTTTCGGTCGTCATGTGGGCTGCTCCAGCTCCGATTGAAATTACAAGCGCTGTTGCGCCTCTCAAAAAATCGGAGTTGGAGCAGGGTTTGATCGTTCAATCGGATTTTCAGGCGTCTGTCCCCCGTGCTGGTATTCAGCGGGTGGCTGCGGGCACCCCCTGTTGCGCTGACCCAGTGCTGGTCTTGCTGGTGCGCAAGAGCATCAGTGCGCCCAGTAAGGCCGTCCCGGCCAGGAAGTACATGCCCGCATGGGGGTTGTCGAAGTGCTGCTCCACAAACGTTTTCACGGTCGGTGCCAGAAAGCCGCCCAGATTGCCCAGCGCGCCGATCACCGCAATGCCACTGGCAGCCGCTGCGCCGCTCAGCAGTCGGGTTGGCAGGGTCCAGAACAGCGGTTGCACGGTGATAAAGCCCGACGCAGCCAGGCAAAACGCCAGGATCACCAGCGGCAGGCTGGCGCTGAGCGTCGAACCCACCATGCCCAGCGCTGCTAGCCCCAACATCCAGGCGGCATAGCGGGTTTGCTGGCCTTTGCGGTCGGCACGTCGTGTCACCGCGTACAGCATGCACACTGTGGCAATCCACGGAATGGAGGTTAGCGCGCCCACCTGCAGCCCGATCCCGGTGCCCAGCAGCTCGGCAATTCGCGTCGGCAGGTAAAACAGGACGCCGTACACACTGACCTGAATCGTGAAGTAGATCAGCGTGAAATACAGCACGGCAGGGTTGATCAGGGCGGCGCGCCAGGATGAAGGGCCTTGATTGGCTTTTTGCCGCTGTTCGGTCTGCAGTGCTTGCTCAATCGCGGCTTTTTGCTCGATGTTCAACCACTTCGCATCACGTGGACTGTCATTGAGGTAGAAGAACGCAATCACCCCGATCACGGATGCAGCCAATCCTTCTGTCACAAACATCCATTGCCAGCCGGTCAGCCCAAACTGGCTGCTCTCCAGCAACCAGCCCGAGACCGGGCCGCCGATCATCAGCGAAAGCGGTACGCCGAAGTAGTAAATGCCATACGCCGAACCGCGCTGGTTTTGCGGGAACCAGTAGGTCAAATACAACACCACCCCCGGCGACAGACCTGCCTCAGCCACACCCAGCAAGAAACGCAGGATGTAGAAGCTGGTTTCGTCATGAGCAAACATCATGGCCGCGGAGACAAGCCCCCACGTGACCATGATCCGGCTCAACCAGACGCGGGCGCCGATCTTGTGCAGCATCAAGTTGCTGGGGACTTCAAACACCGCATAACCGATAAAGAAAATCCCGGCCCCCAGTGCAAATGCTGCGTTGCTCAGGCCGGTGTCGGCCTGGAAGGCATGTTTGGCGAACCCGATATTGGAGCGGTCAATAATGGCCATGGCGAACATCAGCGCCACGAACGGCAGGATGCGCCAGCGGATCTTGCTCAAGGCTTGTTTCAAGGCGGGATTGGACATGCAGAACTCCGGTTATTGTTTTTGTGGAGTGCAACAACATCGGGTGTCAGTGGGGCTGCGGGCTACGCAATGCACGGCGGGCGTAGGCCGCGACAATCAAAAAACACCCCATCGGCAGTAGATACGCCAGTGCGGTTGAAGAGTGGTCGGCCACCAGCCCCATCACGTAGGGCAGCAACGCGCCGCCGACAATGGACATGATCATGAACGAGCTGCCGCGCTTGGTGTGCGGACCAAGGTTTTTCACGCCCATGGCAAACAAGGTCGGAAACATGATCGACATAAAGAAGAACGTGGCCACCAGTGCGATCACCGACACGCCTTCCAGGCCGCTGACCACCACCGCGCACAGCGCGGTATTAATCAATGCATAGATCAGCAGCAGGCGCTGGGCATTGACCCGGCCCATTAGCCAAGTACTGAAGAAACGCCCGAACATGAAACTGAGCATTGCCACTGACAGCAGGTAGGCGGCTTGCTGACTACTCATCTGCGCCCAATGCTCCGTGACGTAGTTGATGAAGAATGCCCCGACCCCGACCTGCGCGCCGACATAAAAAAATTGAGTGATGACCCCGGTGACGAATTCGCGATGCTGCCACAGGGTTTTGTCACTGCGTTGTTGCACGGCGTTTTCCTGTTCGCGCAAATCCGGCAGCGGGGTGCGGCCGATCAGCAGCGCGACCAGCAATACCAGGCCGGCGATCACCAGGTATGTCATCTGCAGCGATTGGGTGGATTCGAGATGGCTGGCACCGCCGAAGAACAGCGCGCCGCCAATCAGCGGGCCAAAAAACTGGCCCAGCCCGTTGAATGACTGCGCCAGATTCAAGCGCCGCTCGGCGCCTTCGGGTGCACCCAATACGGTGGCGTAGGGGTTGGCGGCTGTTTCAAGGCAGCCAAGACCGCATGCGATCACGAACAGGGCAAACAGAAAAAACGGGAAACTCTGCGCCGATGCGGCGGGCATGAACAGCAACGCGCCGATGGCATACAGGCACAGGCCGAGAAGAATTCCCGCCTTGTAACCGTATTTATCCATCAAAAAACCAGCGGGCAGGGCGATTAGAAAGTACGCGCCGAAATAGGCGCTCTGCAGCAGCCCGGACTGCGCCTTGCTGACGTGCAGCGTGTCCTGAAAGTGCTTGTTCAACACATCCAGCAAGCCGTAGGACAGGCCCCACAAAAAGAACAGGCACGTCACCAGTATCAGTGCCCGGCGATAGGAAGAAACCGCCGCCAGACGGGTTGACGCTGCAACGGTGGAATGCTTGAGTGACATAACGCATCTCCTGCTTATTGTTGTTGTGATGTCGTTGCCTTGTGTTTAAACGTGTTGCGCTTCGCCTGTTTCGGTCGCCTGCAGGCTGAAAATCTGCGTCATCGGTGTCCACTTCTGGTGCTCGGCCGTCCACGGTGTGGGCTGCTGAAAACGCCACATCAGCGCCTCCCATGCCTGCACATCAGGGTCACTGGCCTGCGCGCGGGCAAACGCGTGGGCATCGAATCCGGGGGCGGTGTCCATGACCATGAACAGCCGCGTGCCCAGTCGCCAGATCTGCATGTCCAGTACTCCGTGAGCGAGCAGGTGCTGGCTGATCTGCGGCCAGATCTGCCGATGCAGGGCTTCGTATTGCGCGATCAGCGCCGGGTCGTCTTTCAGGTCAAGGGCCAGGCAGTGGCGTTGTGCGTTCATGTCAGCGCCCGGTCCAGGTGGGTGTAACCGCCGTCGACCACCAGCCATTGTCCCGTGGTGTGGGAAGACCGGGACGACAGCAAGAACAGCACGCTGTCAGCAATTTCTTCGGCGGTTGTCATTCGCTGACCAAAGGGAATTTTCTCGACGATGCTGGCCAGTTTGGCCTTGGGGTCGGCAAAGGTGTCGATCCAGCGCTCGTACAACGGCGTCATCACCTCGGCTGGAACCACTGCGTTGACGCGTACCCCATCATTGCGCAGCGCGGTGGCCCATTCCCGGGTCAGTGACAGCTGCGCCCCTTTGGCGGCGGTATAGCCACTGGTGCCACCCTGACCGGTAAGCGCGGTTTTGGAACTGATATTGACGATGGCCCCGCGGCTGGCTTTGAGGGCATCCACGCACAAATGGGTCATGACGTAATAGTGGATGAGGTTTTTTTCCAGCGACTCGACAAAGCCCGTACGCCCGGCCTCCAGTCCTACGCCGTCATTGACCCCGGCATTGTTCACCAGCCCGTCGATACGTCCGAAACGCGCCAGCATCTGGGCCACTGCGGCGCGGCAGGCGTCCTCGTCGCGCAACTCCACTTGAATGAACAGGCTTTGCGCCTGACGCTGGTCCAGTGCCCGCGCCAGCTCTTCCGGTAACGGGCTGTGGCCAAAAATCACCGGGATCGCGCCTTCATCGGCCAGCCCCAATGAAATGGCCGCGCCAATCCCCGAACCGCCACCGGTGACGATAAACACCTTGTCTTGCAGGTAAAGATTCATGGGTTAACTCCTTCAATCCCGTAGACACGGCACGCGGTGCCGCCCCAAATGGCTGCCTGTTCAGACGCGCTGAGTGGCTGCAAGGCCTGCTCAACCAAGGCGCAAGTGCCTGCATACTCGCTGGCCAGCAGGCACACCGGCCAGTCAGAGCCGAACATCAGTCGATCGGCGCCAAACAGCTCCAGCGCAGTGTGCAGGTAGGGCAGTAGCGGCGCGCTGTGTCCGGTTTGCCAATCCGCCTCGGTCATCAGCCCCGACAGTTTGCAACTGACATGGGGCAGTGCAGCCAGTGGCGCGAGCTGTTGCCGCCACGCCTGCACGTCGCGGGCACGGACGTCGGGCTTGCCCAGATGATCGAGCACCAGATGATGCCGGTCGTGGTGTTGGCACCACTGTGTCGCGGCAGGCAGATCCCGCGCTTTGATCAGCACCTCATACACGTAGCCTTTGCCTTGCAACGTGCTGAGACCGCGGTTAAACGCCGCGTCCTGCATCAACGTGGCGGGCACGGGCTCGTCTTGCAGCTGATGACGGAAGCCGCGCAATGTGCTGGCCTGTGCCCATCGCTCAAGTGACGCCTCAAGGGTGATCGAGCGCAGGTCGGCCCACCCCACCACGGCCCGCACCCACGGATACTGCCCGGCCAGGTGCAGCAGGTGGTCGGTCTCGCTTGGGCAGCCGCGGGCCTGCACGGCAATACAGCCGTCAAACCCGGCCCGGTCCAGTAAGGGACGCAAATCCGCGGGCTGAAAATCCCCGCGCAGGCGCGGCATGTCGTGGGTAATCCACGGGTAACTGGCCGCATCGTAGCGCCAGAAATGCTGGTGAGCGTCCAGCCGAAGTGAGTGTCGGGACGACATTGTTGTTGTACTCCGTCCGCTGATGACTGTGGTTCAACCCCGGTAGCGATAGTGCTCGCGGGAGGCGGCCTTCATCTGAATCGAAAACCCCGGTGCCTGCGGCGGCATATACGCCGCATCGCGGATTACACAGGGGTCTTCGAAGTGTTCATGCAGGTGATCGACAAACTCCACCACCCGCCCTTCGTGGGTGCCTGCGATACACAGGTAATCAATCATCGACAAGTGCTGCACGTATTCGCACAGCCCAACTCCGCCCGCGTGCGGGCACACCGGCAAGTCGTACTTGGCTGCCATCAGCATCACTGCCAGCACTTCGTTAACCCCGCCCAGTCGGCAGGCATCGATCTGCACCACGTCGATGGCTTCGCGCATGATCAATTGCTTGAATACGATGCGGTTCTGGCACATCTCGCCGGTGGCCACTTTGACCGGGGCGACGCCCAGGCGAATTTTTCGATGACCTTCGACGTCGTCCGGGCTGGTGGGTTCTTCAATAAACCACGGATTGGCGAAGGACAATTCGCGCACCCAGTCAATGGCAGTGTCGACTTCCCACACCTGGTTGGCATCAATCATCAACTTGCGATCCGGCCCCAATACCTCGCGGGCGATGCGCACGCGTCGGATGTCATCTTGCACGTCATGCCCGACTTTTAATTTGACGTGGGAAAACCCTGCGTCCACCGCTTCTTGGCACAGGCGCCGCAGCTTGTCGTCGGCGTAACCCAGCCAGCCGGCTGAGGTGGTGTAGCAGGGGTAGCCGTGGGCCTGGAGCAGTGCCATGCGATCGGCCTTACCCTCGGCGCGCTCGCGCAGCAGGCTCAGGGCCTCGTCAGGGGTAATGCAATCGGTGAGGTAGCGAAAGTCGATGCAGCGCACCAGTTGCTCGGGGCTCATGTCGGCTACCAGGCGCCACACCGGTTTGCCTTCAGCCTTGGCCCACAAATCCCACGCGGCGTTGACCACGGCGCCGGTGGCCAAGTGGATGGCGCCCTTGTCCGGGCCGATCCAGCGCAGTTGGCTGTCGCTGGTGACATGGCGCCAGAAACGGCCCATGTCCTCGGCGATCCAGTCCAGCTTCAACCCCACCAGCAGGCCCGCCAGCGCCTTGATCGAGGCACAGCAGATTTCATTGCCGCGGCCGATGGTGAACGTCAGCCCGTGGCCTTCAAGCCCGGGGGTGTCGGTTTCGAGGATGACATAGGCCGCGGAATAATCCGGGTCGGGGTTCATCGCATCGGAGCCGTCCAGCGATTGCGAAGTGGGGAAGCGAATGTCTTCAACCCGTACGGCGGTAATGGTGGTCATGGCGCAACTCCCTGTCAGTCGGCATTTACCGTGCGTTGGTTTTGTTCACCGAGGCCACTGATGCCCAGGCGGATCTGCTGGCCGGCGCGCAGGTACACGGGCTCGGGTTTGATGCCCAGCCCGACGCCGGGCGGGGTGCCGGTGGAAATCACATCGCCGGGTTGCAGGCTCATGAATTGGCTCAGGTAGCTGATGATTCTCGGGATCTGAAAAATCATCGTCCGTGTATTGCCGTTTTGATAACGCTTGCCGTCCACTTCCAGCCACAGGTCAAGTTGGTGCGGGTCGGGGATTTCATCACGGGTCACCAGCCACGGGCCGAGTGGACCGAACGTGTCGCACCCTTTGCCCTTGTCCCAGGTGCCGCCCAGCTCCAGCTGGAACTCACGCTCGGACACATCGTTGATGACGCAATACCCGGCCACATGCTCCAGCGCGTCGGCTTCGCTGATGTAACGGCCGCCTTTGCCGATGACCACGCCCAGTTCCACCTCCCAGTCGGTCTTGCGCGAATGGCGCGGGATTTCAATGTCATCGTTGGGGCCGACAATAGCGCTGGTCCATTTGCCGAACACCACGGGCTCGGCCGGAATCGGTGCGCCGGTTTCGGCAGCGTGATCGGCGTAATTGAGACCAATACAAATGAATTTTCCGACCTGACCGACGCACGCACCCAGGCGCGGCGAGCCCGCAACGCGGGGCAGCGAGGTGGGGTCGATGTCCCGCAGGCGGTTCAGGCTGTCGGGGCTCAAGGTTTGGCCGGCAATGTCCGTGACTACCGCAGACAAATCCCGCAGCTCACCGTTGTCATCCAGCAATGCAGGACGTTCCTGGCCTTTTTCGCCATAGCGCAGCAGTTTCATAAAAGCTCCTTGAAAGGAAAGGGGGGTGCAGCGGGGGGCTAGTTGCTCCAGCCGCCATCAATGATTTGCGTTGTGCCGGTGGTGAAACCGCTGGCGCTCGACCCGAGGTACAACGCCAGTTGCGCGATTTCTTGCGCCGAACCGATGCGGCCCATGGGCTGGCGGCTGACAAACGCGGCGTACACCTCGTCTTCGCTGCGGTGTTCGCGCAGGGCCTGTTCAGTGATGCGCTGGCGCAGGGAAGGGGAGTCCACCGTGCCAGGGCAAATGGCGTTGCAGCGAATGTTCTGGCTGACGAAGTCGGCCGCTACGGCCCGGGTCAAGCCAATCACTGCCCCTTTGCTGGCGCAGTAGGCGAAGCGGTTGGGCACGCCTTTGATGCTGGACGCCACCGAGGCCATGTTGATGATCGACCCCCCGCCGTGTGTCAGCATCGCCGGGAGAAAGGCGCGGATCATGCGGTACATGGCCGTGACGTTCAGGTCGAGGGCGAAGGCCCAGTCCTTTTCGTTGCAGTCGAGGATGTTGCCGCTGTGCACCACGCCCGCGCAGTTAAACAGCACGTCCAGCGGTCCCAGCTCGGCGGCGAGGCGTTCAATGGCGTGTGGGTCGGTGACGTCGAGCAGGTGTGTGCGCGCGCCTTTCAGCGTGTCGAGGGCGTCGGCATTAATGTCGGCGGCGAAGACCTCGGCGCCAGCGGCGAGGTAGGCCTGCACACTGGCCAGGCCGATACCCTGGGCTGCTGCCGTGATGAGGACGCGTTTGCCGGAAAGATCCATGGAAACTCCGTAACTCTGTTCATTATTGTTATTTGGTCCAATGGTCAGGCCATTTGGGGCGTAGCAACTGGCAAACCGCACAAGGTTTGGAGCACGCTTTGCGTTATGATCGCACTACGAGATCCATCCAATGGTCAGGCCATTGAACCTTTTGTAGCACGCACGTTGCGTAGCAACAAGCGCCTTTTTGACGGCGCTGTGGTGTGCAGCGCATGGAATTGAGCAGGACAACAATTGATATGCCATTTCAAGTGATTGATAACCAACGGCTTTACCGACAGATCGCAGATCAATTGCGTGCCCTGATCGACAGCGGAGAATTTCCGCCCGGCAGCCGTTTGCCCGCCGAACGCGAATTGGCCAAGTTGCTGGGGGTAAGTCGCGCATCGGTGCGTGAAGCGATGATTGCGCTGGAAGTGATCGGGCTGGTGGATGTTCGCGTAGGCAATGGCGTTTTGGTGTGTGAGCCGCCGGCCAAACCCGTGTCGGATGAACCGGTGATGCGGCAAGTCACGCGCAATCAGTGGCAAGAGCTGGACCCGGAACTGGGTATCGACGTGGATTTCAGCGCAGAGATCCCGCCGTTCGCCTTGCTACAGGCCCGTCGCCTGATTGAGCCCGAAGCCGCGGCACTGGCCGCACTGAATGCCAGCGATGAAGAACTGGCCGGGATTCGTGAAGCGTTCGAGCGCAACGTTCAAGACAACCGCGAAGGCTCGCATACCCACCCCGGCGACCGCCTGTTTCATATCCGGATCGCACAAGCATCTGACAACCCGGCGTACGCACTGATGATTCAGCATTTGTTGGGTCACCGTTACGGCAGCCTGTTCCAGCGCCTGCAAAGCCATTACACCTCGGGCGACATGCCGCACCGTTCCGAAGACGAGCACCGCACTATTCTGCACGCCCTGGAGCAGCACGACGCACAAGGCGCGCGTCAGGCAATGGCCGCCCACCTGGACGAAGTGATCCGCATCTTCAGTCGTAACGGGCAATAAGCGGCAGGCATTGCGCCTGCCGCGTTGAGTGACGGCTTATTGGAAGCTGTAAGGCGTGAGCGCTGTCGGGTCAATGTTTCGCTCGACAGTCGCCATTGCGTCTTTGAGCGGGCACAGCAAACCGACGCTTGTGGTGCGGCAGTCGTTGGCGCTTTTGAAGTCGCTGTTCAGCGGTTTGGCCTGGCCTTGCAGTTGCGTCAGGTTGCGGATCTGATCCATCGACTGTGCTTCAAAGGCGATGCGCAGGAAGTAGTCGCCGGTTTTGACTTCCTTGTAACGTTCGAACTGCAACGTGCCCACGGGCGGGATGTTGTTTTCGAGGTAGTCGCCCAGCTTCCAGCCAAAACCAAGCATGGTGCGCAAGTAAGAAATATTGGTGTCGTGGGCCACCAACAGCATCAGCGGTACGTCAGGCGGAGCGCCAGTGGCGTCTTTGGCGGCCAGGGCCGTGCCTTGTTTGAGTTCCAGTGAAATCTGGTTCATCAGCTCCGAGGCGCCCCGGCTGGCGATGTACGGGATGTCATTAAGAAAGTCATATTTGGCTTTGGTCAGCACCATCAGGCTCGACACTTCAGCGGGCGTGCGGGCATGGCCGAACGCGACCTTGTCCAGCGGCAGCCCCTGACTGTATTCAAGACGGAACACTTCACCCATGTTGGCGCCCGCGCTCAGGCCCTTGATTGAAAACCGGCCTTTCTCGTTCTGCACCAGCTTCCAGGGTTCCTGCCCGTATGGGCAATTGGCGTCAGGCAAACACGTGATTTCACGCAGGGTGTGTTCAAAGGGGGCGTAACGCTTTTGGGCCGCCTCGACGCTGCCGCCCAACGCCTTGAGAATTTGTGCCTTGGCCTTTTCGGGGTTGAGGGCGGCGAAGCTCATTTCATTGGCCTGAAACAGGGCGTCCTGTTTGCCCGCTACGTAGGTCGGCTGGAAGCCGCAGCCCGGGAACATGCCGTCGAGCAGGGCTTGGGCCGTGGCTTTGGTACGTTGCAGCGGGCTGGCGTGTACCAGCAGGTGTTTAGCGTCTGGACAGCCCGCGGGAATCAGCCCCGCGTTGCGCAGAACCGCACCGCGATAGCGGCCCATTTCCACGGCCCCGCTGTAACCATGGCCGGTCAGATCACCCAAGGGCACCAACCAGGTCGGCCATTGCCGCTGGGTGACATGGGTCAACAGCTTTTCATTGGACTCGGTGGGTGGACGTACCCCGTGGCGACTGACTTGAACCACTTTATCCAGCACATAGCCATCACTGCTGGGCGTTTGGGCGAAGGCGGCAGGGCTCAGGGCGCTGCCCAAAAGCAGGGCCAGGGCGAGGCGGGAGACAGAGAACGCAGAGTGTTTCATGAGATTTCCTTTTGGCAACGCTGCGCAGGGGAACCTGCTGGTTCATCCAGGACACAATTGGCGACAGAGTTTAGTCGGCCGAAATAGGATGCGCGGCATTTGTGTGCGCTGGCGCAGGCAACGACGCGTCGCAGCCTGCGCCACCGTCGTCAGGGATAGCGATATGCGGTCAGGGCTGTGCGGTCGATGGCCTTATTCAGGTGCTCGGCAAAATCGTTGAGTGGGCATAGGGTGCCCACGCGGGTGAGTTTGCAGCCCGGCATATTGAAGTCGGTTTGCAGTGGCGTGTTGTCAGCTGTCAATGGCGTGAGATTGCGCATTTGATCCGGGCTTTGCGTCACGAACGTGGTGCGAATGAAGCGCTCGCCGCTGTCTGCGTCGCGGTAACGTTCAAATGCCAGGGTGCCGGTGGGCGGGATATTGCCCGGCTGGTACTCGCCCAGCGTCCAGTGAAACCCGAGCATGGTGCGCAATTGCGAGAGGTTGGTGTCATGGGCCACGATCACCAGCAACGGTGCCGCAGGTGGATTGCCCAGCGGATCGGCCTGCTCCAGTGGCGTGCCTTGCTCCAGCGCCAGCCGCAGCTGGTTCATCAGTTGCGAACCGCCGCGTTTGGCGATGTGTGGCGTGTCGTTGACGAAGTCATATTTGGCGCGGTGCAAACGGGTCAGCGCCATCACCTGTTTGGCGTCTGCCGCGTGACCGAACGCCACCTCGTTCAAGGGTTTGCCCTCGCTGTATTGCAGGCGGAAGGTTTCGCCCAGGGAGGAGGCCTTGTCCAGCCCTTTGATTTTCAGGCGCCCCTCATCGTTTTGCTTGATGACCCATTCAGCGTCGTAGAACGGGCACGGTTTGCCCTCAATGCACGCGGCGGCTTTGAGCAAGTCCATATCGGGTTTCAGGCGGGCCTTTGCAGCTTGCAGGTCGCCGCCCAGCGCTTTGAGGATTTCAGCTTTGGCGATGGCCGGATCGACGCGGGCGAAGTCCATCTTGTCAGTCTGAAACAGCGGATCGTGGGACTGTGCGCTGGCATGGGGTTTCTCGCCGCAGCCGGGGAACATGCCGTCCATCAACGCCGCTGCGGTGGCGCGGGTACGTTGTTTTGGGCTCGAAACCGCGTATAGCGTGCCGTCTTTTGGGCAGCCCGCTGGCAGCAAACCGGCCTGACGATACTGCTCGGCTTGCCAGGCGCCCATCAAACTGGTGGCCAGATAGCCGTGGCCAGTGAGTTCGCCATCGCGCACCAGCCAGGTGGGCCACTGGCGTTGCGTGGCGTCTACCAGTTTGGCGGTGTCGGTTTGCGGACGAATGCCATGGCGGCTGACTTGCACGGCTTTTTCAAGCACGTAGTGGCCATTGTCCTGAGCGTGTGCCGTCAACGGTGTGGTCAGGCTCAAGGCGACGCTCAATAGCGGGGCGCCCAGACGGGCAAAGTGTGAGAGAGAAACGTTCATTCACAGTCTCCAGCGAGGTTTGAAGGGCGGGACGCGGTCAGAATTTGTATTTGAAGCCCACGCGATAGCGGGCCTGACGCTCGTCCGTGTTTTTGTCGACGTAGACGTCCGCCACTTCAACGTACGGGGTGAAAGAGTGGGTCAGCTTGTAGTCGATATACAGCTTGTTGCTGTAGTTGCGTTTCTTGCCATCGAAGGCGATCTGGTTGCTGTAGATCTCTTTGCGCGCCACGCCGATGGACATGTGCTCGGTCTTGTATTTGCCACCCAGCGACCAGACGTTGTCGCGTTTGGTTTCGTTGCCGTTTTTGTAGGTCGTGACTTTGTAGTAGTAGCCGGGCGTGGCTGAGAAGCCGTAACCCAGTTCATACGGGAACTTCAGTGCAGGTTTGTAGGACTTTTTATCTTTGCCTTGTGAATAGGTGAACTTGGGTTTGAATTTCAAATGCTTGGTGAGTTTGTGCGAGTACTTGACCTTGCCCTTGAGGGAGTCCTTGGTCATGTGTTCAAACGGCTGACCCGGCTGGCCATTGCTCTTCTCGGCCGGGCTGGCGACGAACTGGAAAGAGAACGCCAGGCCGTTATCCAGTGCCTGGGTGATCATCACCTTGTCGGTGTGATCGCGTTCCTTTTCGTTGTACTGGTGTTGGTAATCCAGTTCCAGCGCCTGAACGGCCGCCGGCATTAACAACAGGCCACCTTCCAGCGCGGTGAAGCACAGGGCGGCCAGCAATCCTTTGTTCAGTGCAGGTTTGCACACGTGTGCATTTTGGGGCGTATTCAATGGGTTAGTCATCTTGTTAGCTCATTTATTGTTGTTGTTAGATCCAAGACAAATACGAGGGGGTGTCAGGGCTTGGTTAACACAACTCCTTGCTGGCATTTGCCAACTATGCAGGGTGAATGTTTCAGGGGTATGTCACTTTTTGTTTCAAAATCAACAGGCTGTTAGGGCTGCACAGGCACCAGGGTTTCTTCGCGCTTTGGCAAAGTCGGCGGCTGGCGTTTTTGCAAGTGCAGGGCAAACAGGGCCGTCATCAGGACTGAGATCAGGGAGGCGCTGACCCAGAAAATTGACAGCGTCTGGAAGTCGTATGCCTTGCTGCCATCACCGAGCACGGTGGTGCCGTGTTCGATCAACACCCCGGTAAGGATTTCCCCGGCGGCGGCCCCTGCGTAACTGGCGATGCCAATCATGCCCAATGCGGCACCCGCAGCACTTTTGGCCGCAATGTCAGTGGCCATGAGCCCGCCCAAAAAGCACAGCAGTGCGCCCATCGACAGGCCAAAAAACATCATCGAAACCGCGTCCAGCCAGTAGTGCCCGGCGGGGACGAACAGGAAAGCGCTCAGTGACAGGGTGTTCATCAAGCCGAATATCATTGCCAATGCATTGCGTTTGCCGTTGAAGAAACGGTCGGAGATCAAGCCGCTGAGCCCGGTGCCGATGATGCCGAACACCCCGGTGATGGAAATCAGGGTTGAGGCGCTCAGGGTGTTGTAGGCCTTGGCGTTCTCCAGAAAAAACACCCCCCAGGAGATCACTGCGTAACGACCGATGTACATCAGGCAAGACGCCAGTGCCAGCAGCCACAGGGCCGGGTTTTTCAGCAGGGCCAATTGTTTGCTGAAGATGCTGGGGGCGGGCGAGTCGTCGGGTGTGGGTGTTTGCGCTTCATGGTGCACGGGTGGGTAACCGCAGCTTTGCGGCGAGTCGGCCATGAAAAAGAAAATCAGTGCCAGCCCGGCCAGCCCCATCAAAGTCGCGAGCCCGTAGCCATATTGCCAACCCCATGTCACCACCACGGCGGCCACGGCCACGTAGGTCAACGCCTCGCCCAGGCTGTGGGCAATCGACCAGAAGCCATAAAATGTGCCGCGTTCCTTGTCGCTGTACCAGCGTGACAGCGAGACCACGCACGGTCCGACGCCCATCGACTGCGCCCAACCGTTCAGGCCCCAGATCAAAGTCAGAATGACAGTATTGGTGGTCAGGCCCATGCAGGCGTTGACGATGGCGCTGAGCAGCAGGCCCAGCATCATGAAGCGGCGCACGTTGGCGTGGTCGGCCAGAAACCCGTTGACCAGTTTGCCGATGGCGTAGGCAAAAAACAGCGCCGAGCCGATGATGCCCAGTTGGGTGGGGTTGAGCAGGTTGTTAGCGACCAGTGCGGGCTTGACCACGTTGAACGACAGGCGGCAGACGTAGAACAGCGCGTAACTCAGGGACATCGACAGAAAGGTTTGCCAGCGCAACCGCTTGAACCGATCCATATCCGGGGTAGCCGGTCCTTGCCGGGCAGGCGCAGCCTTAAAGGCATTGAGCAGAGAAGTCATGGTGCAAGGTTTCCTGTTTATTGTTTTTCAGTCCGCGCCTTGCAGGCACGGCCGGTTCCAGGTCAGGCAGCGCAATGTATCAAGCCGTTAGCGAGGGACCTATCAGGTTCGCCAGCGCCGGGTAGAGCTGTGGTGCGGCCACCAATAACGGATTGCCCTCGGTCAGGCCGCCGTCGCGCAGAAAGTCGCTGCATTGCCCGCCTGCTTCGCGCACCAGCACCAACCCGGCGAGGCAATCCCAACTGTTGATGTGGGTTTCGTAGTAGCCCAGCAGGCGTCCTGCGGCGACATAGGCAATCATTAAGGCACCCGAACCGTTACGAATGAACATGCCGCCTTCATCCAGTAGCTGCTTGAGAAAAGGCAAAAAGTGTTCTTTGCCGCGTCGGTGAGAGGTACCGACACCGGTTACGCCCTGCGTCAGGTCAGTGGCAGGGTTCACTTCGATGCGGGTCTGGTTCACAAAGGCGCCATGGCCCCGGCACGCGTGAAACAACTCGTCATGGTTGGCGTCAGCGACTGCGCCCAGCCACGGTTCGCCATCGACCAGCAGGCCAATCGACACGCACCAGGTGTGCAAACCGTTCACGAAGCAGCTGGTGCCATCAATCGGGTCAACCACCCAGATGCAGCGTGCCTGCAACTCGCTGCCGCCGGTTTCTTCACCCAGAAAACCGTCCTGGGGGAAATGTTCAGTCAGTTGCTGTTTGATGAAGTCTTCCAGTTCGCGGTCCGCGATGCTGACCACGTCTTGCCCCACGCCTGCTTTGTGGCTGACCTCAAGGCTGGCGCGCTGGCGGTAGTAGTCGAGCCCCAACTGAGCCGCCTGCACGGCGATGCGCTGGGCGTGCCGGTAACGCGCGTCGAGGTCGAGCGATTCGGGCGGCAGAAGGGCAGAGAGACTGTTGGGCATGCTGACATCCTCAAGTTTGCACACGTGTGCAATCAGGCTTCTAAAAAAGTGAATCGTCCGGCTGCAGGAGAGAGAGGGCAGGGGACGACTCACTGTTGGGGTCATACAACACGAAATAAAAATTCAATTCAAGCTCAAAATAAAATAATTATTCCAATGTGCTGCTGCGTCTGACCAGCGTGACCGGGATAGAGCTGTGCGGCGTCGGCAACTGAAAATTTTTCCGACGGGCGATAATGGCCGCCACGGCACTTCTGGCTAATGCCTGGCTGTCCTGACGCAGGGTGGTGAGGTGATAGGCCAAGTGGGCCGCTTGAGGAATATCGTCGAAACCGACGACCTGCACGTCCTTGGGCACTGACAAATTCAACCCCAGGCGCAAGCCGTCCAGCGCCCCCAACGCCAGCATGTCGGTGGCGCAGAACAAGGCATCTGGCCGAACCCCGGTATTGAACAAATGGCACACCGCTGCGCGTCCGCCGTCATAGCCGGGGGCCGCGTCTTGCACCGCCACAGGGGTGATACCCGCCTCGGCCAGGCGTTCGCTGAACCCCAGCCAGCGTTCGCGGCTGCTGAAGTTGTGCTGGCCCTGACCGATGAACGCGGGACGCCTGGCACCGCTGGCCAGCAGGGTTTGTGCCGCCAGACGACCGCCGCCACGGTTGTCGCTGCCGATGACGTCGGCGCCTTCCAGCTCGTGGCCACGGTTAATCATCGCCACCGGGATGTGATGCTTGAGGTAATGCTGCACCACCGACAGGGGCGGCGAGGCCGACGTCAGAATCACCCCGGCGATTTGATAGCTCAGCAATTCGTGCAGCGATTGCTCCAGTTGCTGGGGATCGTCGGCATTCATCAGCAGCGGCATCAGCCCCTGTTTATTCAAGGCGTCCGTTATCGGACCGAGCAGGCTGGCACGAAACGGGCTTTCGAAGCCGGCGGTGACTACGCCGACAAAGTTGCTATAGCCCTTGTTCATCGTGCGGGCGATCAAATTGACCTGATAACCCAGTGCCTGCGCGGCGGCCATCACTTTGTCGCGGGTGTGGGGCGAGACACTGGCGCCCGGGGTGAACGTGCGCGAAACCGCCGAACGCGAGACCCCGGCGTGCCGGGCGACATCGTGGGCGGTGATTAAGTGGGCGTCGTCTTTAGGCATAACGGGCACTGCGCGAAAAAGTAGAATCGCCACCCTAATGGCTTGCGCCGTAAATGCCTAGTGAGCCAAGCGCAGGATTTCAGGGAATTGACCCACGTGCGCTTGAAATCCCGAACAGGTGATGCGTATTTTGTACGGGTCGCCGTTCGCGGCTTGTACAACAACAAGGAAAGAGTCATGACGACCGATGGCCAGGGTTCACTCGCGCAGCGACTGACCGGCATTGATGAGATTGAATGTGTGACGCCCGATTTGAATGGCGTGCCCCGCGGCAAGGTAATGACCGCTGAAGGGTTCCTCGAAGGGCGACGCTTGCAGATGGCCCGTGGGGTGCTACTGCAATGCATCATGGGGGGATACCCCGAATCGCGGTTCTATGGCAGCGATGACGGCGATCTGGCACTGGTGCCGGATGCCGCGCACATCCATCGCCTGCCGTGGAGCGCAACACCCCGCGCGCTGGCCATCTGCGATGCCGACGAGCTGACGGGCGAAAGTTCGCGCCTGTCGACCCGTGGCCAGCTCAAAGCCGTGATCGCCCGTTATGCCGCCCGCGGCCTGGCACCCGTGGTCGCCACAGAACTTGAATTCTTTGTGTTTGCGCCCAACACCGACCCGACCCAGCCGTTCCAGCCGCCGCTGGGCCTGGACGGTCGCCGAGAAGTTGGCTTCTCGGCGTTCAGTATCAGTTCCAACAACGGCCTGCGCCCGTTCTTCAATGACGTCTATGAATGCATGGCCGCGCTGGGGTTGCCCCGTGACACCTTCATGCACGAAATGGGCGTCAGCCAGTTCGAGATCAACTTGCTGCACGGTGATCCGCTGCTGTTGGCCGATCAGACTTTCCTGTTCAAGCACCTGCTCAAAGAGGTTGCGCTCAAGCATGGCCTGACGGTGGTGTGCATGGCCAAGCCGCTGGCGAAAACGGCCGGCAGCTCAATGCACATTCATCAGAGCGTGGTCGAACTGGGCACCGGGCGTAACGTGTTCAGTGATGCGGCGGGTCAGCCAACCGCTGCCTTCCGCCATTTTATCGGCGGGCAACAGGCAGGCATGGCGGACTTTACGGCGTTGTTCGCACCGAACGTCAACTCCTACCAGCGCCTGTGTCACCCCTATGCGTCGCCAAACAATGCGTGCTGGTCCCATGACAATCGGGCGGCGGGCCTGCGCATCCCGGCCAGTTCGCCGGTGGCACGGCGTGTCGAAAACCGTTTACCGGGTGCCGACGCCAACCCGTATCTGGCGATTGCCGCCAGCCTCGCGGCGGGTTTGCACGGCATCGAAAATCAGTTGGAGCCGACTGCTGCGATTCAGGGGGAATTCGAGGTGCCGGACGCATTGTCATTGCCATGTACCTTACATGCCGCTCTGGAGCGTCTGAAACGCAGTCACTTGGCGAAGGAACTGTTCGGCAAGGAGTTCATCGAAGGTTACATTGCGTCCAAGACGATGGAGCTCACCAGCTTCTTTGATGAAATCACACCCTGGGAACGCCGCGTGTTAGCGGCTCAGGCTTAATCGTCCAGACGGCACAGGCTTCGGCTCAACCGTTTGAACCTGCTGCATGCGGGCTGCCACCGGGCAGTTCGCATGCCATTGCATGGAGTCGCGGGGAACGCCGATGCGCCAAATCTGGAAGTCTTTTAAAGCGTTGTATTTCGCCTCGCTGATGATGTTGATCGGCTCGGGCTTGCTCAGTACCTACCTCGCCCTGCGCCTGGCAGCCGACAATGTCGACGGCCTGTGGATCGGTGCGCTCATGGCGGCCAACTATTTTGGTCTGGTGCTGGGGGGCAAAATTGGACACCGATTGATTGCGCGGGTGGGGCATATCCGCGCGTATGCCACGTGTGCCGGGATTGTCGGCGCCGCCGTGCTGTGCCACGGCCTCACCGACTGGCTGCCGATCTGGTTGCTGCTGAGGGTGATCGTCGGTCTCGGCATGATGTGCCAGTACATGGTCATTGAAAGTTGGCTCAACGAACAGGCAGACGCCAAGCAGCGCGGTGTGGTCTTCAGTCTGTACATGATTGCGTCCTACCTGGGCCTGGTGCTCGGGCAACTGATTCTGGTGATACACCCGGCCCTCGGCCCGGAATTGCTGATGCTGGTGGCGATGTGTTTTGCACTGTGTCTGGTGCCTGTGGCCATGACCCGGCGCATTCACCCGGCGCCGCTGCACCCCGCGCCGATGGACCCGAAGTTCTTTATCAAACGTGTCCCGCAATCATTGATCGCCGTATTGGGTGCGGGGTTGCTGGTGGGGTCGTTCTACGGCCTGGCGCCGCTGTATGCCACGCAGCAGGGCTTGTCCACCGAGTTGGTCGGCCTGTACATGGGGTGCTGCATTTTTGCCGGGTTGCTGGCGCAATGGCCATTGGGCTGGTTGTCCGATCGCTATGACCGGCCGCTGCTGATTCGCGTGTTCGCGTTCATTCTGGCGGTGGTGTCGCTGCCGCTGGCGATCCTGCCTTCAGTGCCTCTGCAAGTGCTGTTCGTCGCGGGCTGGTTGAGCGCGCTCGTGCAGTTTTGCATCTACCCGCTGGCGGTGGCGTTTGCCAATGACCACGTGGAAGCAGACCGCCGGGTATCACTGACGGCGATGCTGCTGGTGACCTACGGTATCGGGGCCAGTATTGGGCCGTTGGTGGCGGGGGTATTGATGAAGGTGTTGGGCAGTCAGATGCTTTACGCGTTTTTCAGCCTGACTGGCCTGGTGCTGGTGTGGCGCATTCGCCCGAATGCGGTGACCAATCTGCATCAGGTCGACGATGCGCCGCTGCAACACGTGGCCATGCCGGACAGCATGTCCAGCTCGCCATTGGTAGCGGCCCTTGACCCTCGGGTCGATGAGCAAGTGGTGCAGGATCAGATGCAGGACACCGCAGAGCCGACGGTAGAACCACACGCCCCAGAAGCCCCTCTCCCGGAGGCAGAAGAGGCCGATCCGCGGCAGGTGTGAGTCAAGGTGCATGTTGTGCCCTCTCCCATTGGGAGAGGGCCAGGCCTCAATAATCGTCGTCTTTATCGAAGCGTCGCGCATCACGCTGCAATTGGTACACAAAACGCTCGACCTGACGCTGAACGCCGCCGCTCATATTGTGAAAGCGCATACCGGCAAAGGTAATGTTGAGGCGTTCTTCAAAATGCAGGTAGCGCAACTCCACGGGCGTGGTCATGGGCCCGAAGGGCAGGGCGGCGTTGAAGCGTTCGTACACTTGCCCCAGTTGCAGGCGCTCACTGATGTCGCCTTCAAACCGCAATTTACAACCCGTCGCTGACACATCCAGCAACTTGCCTTCAAGCGCGGATTTAATCTTGTCGCCATCCACTTTTACCGTTACCAGATCCGCCAGCTTGAGGGCTGCGCGGAACGCATTGCGGCGCTGGTGGTAGACGATCTCGGTCGGCAAAGCGCCGTGGTAACAGCGGTGGCCGTCTTTGTCGTCAATGGTCAGTTGCGTGGTGCACTCCCAGGCAATGCGAACACCGTCATGAAAGCCTTCCACGCGAAACGGCTCACCGGCCTCAAGGAAACGCTCACCGTCACGCGGGATCATTTCGTCAAAAGCCAGGGTCGCGGACTCGCGATCCACTTCGACCAGGTAGCTCTGAAAACGCTGACTGCGCTCGTGGAAGGTGATGATCAGCGGGTCATGGCTCTCTTGTAGCATCCGCAAATGTGCGGAAATTTCCAAAGGTGTAGTGAGCACCTTGGGAGGCTGCGGAGCATCTTCAGCATGGGACACGGTTCATCAATCTCCAGACAAAATACAACAACACGCAAAAAGGAGGCATTTTGCCAGTATGTTGCGTCGTTAGGATAGTGCGGTCACACGGGCTCACGCCTGGCTGAAAGCGCGTGGTTTGTTGACCAGTGCAGTGGTGCCGCGGGCGTCATACAGCGTATGGGCTTCGCCGCCGTGCAAGATGCGCTGTTGATTGGCCGTGATGAGTTGTTGCGTCTGGATGGCCTGACCGTTGATCACGTTGGCCGCCTGACAATCGGCTAGCACCTGATTCAATGCGTCGCTTTGGGCCAGCAGTTGCGGGCCAAGGTCCGAGTGGCTGGCCAGTTGCTCAAGCCCGCTGCGGTTGGCCGGCAAGCCAAGGCCCGCGAGAATTTCGCTGCGCTTGCGACCATGCTGATCGAGCAGAATGATCAACGACTGTTTGCGCGCCAGAATGTCTTCGAGCACCAACATGTCGCGCCCTTGCAGGGCAATGGTTTCGTCCTGCAGCAAGGCGAGAAGTTTCTCGGCAGGGGCGAAGTCGTCGTTGATCAGTTGCAATAAAGTCGTGTCGTGCATGGCTGGCTCTGGAATTTAAGCGTCCAAAAGCCTGGCGCTTGCCGCGAGGGCTAGCGCTGGGCTTCCAAGTTAAGCAGTTTGCTGGCAACCCGATTGCTGTCGACGGTGTAAGTGCCATCGGCAATGGCTTGTTTCAACTCAGCCACGCGGCTTTTGTCGACAATCGGTTGATCGCGCAGCGAATCGCTGATTTTTTGCAATTGTTGTGCCTCATGACTGAGGTGCACAGATTCCCCGCTCGGGGCATTGACGCCCGCCTGTTCGCTCTTGGCAGGGGCTGCTTGCGTAGCGCTGCCTGCTTCCTGACTGGCGTTGCTGCGCGTGCTGCCGGTTAACGGCGCGGCGTTGTTAAGACGACTGAAGTCGATGACCATAATGGAAAACCTCTGGGTATTTGGACGCTTGCCATGTTTTCGGCCATACCCGAGAAAACTTTAGGCACGATTAATCATACGGCGACGCAAGCCCGTACTGATCTGCGTCAAGCGACAGTGTAGGAAAGTTGAGAGTCGTATGCCAACTGTCCTACAAGGCCACCTCAACTTGCCCCGGCCCGGTAATCCGCGCCTTGATGACCCGTTTGGAGTTCAGGTTCTTCACCCGTACCTGTTCGCTGAGCCCGCCGTCGGACAGCGCCTCGCCCGGCATTCTGACCGTCAAGGTCCCGCTACGGGCATTGATCACCACCTGATCACCCTTGCGCACCACGGCCGCTTGCTCCAGATGCGTCAGGGTCAGCACCTGATCGGTGACCATGGGTCGCAGAAGTTTTTGTCCCACTGCCAGTTCAACCGCGGTCATGTAGCCCTGAGTGATCAGGCCAACATCGCGCTCGCGCAGCACCACATCGTCGTAGCTGATGATCATGCCGCGCTTGAGGGGGTGAGTGACGGTCACGACCTCGCGGAATAACTTCACCTGTGCCGGCACAAAAATGGTCCACGGTGAGCTACCTTCACAGCGTACGCGCACCGTCACGCGACCCATGGGTTGCGCCGGGCTTTCGAGGGTGGCTGTCAATTCCTTGTCGCATTGGGCCAGGCGCAAGCGTGGATCGAGGTTATTAACCTGAATCTCGTAGCGGCCCTCTATCTGACCAGTGGCAAGGTAGTCTTCGACAGTGAATTCAAGAAAGCCTTGGGTCACGCCGATAAGCTGGGTAGGAGAAGTAAATCCATCCGCGTAGGACTGCGTGCCAGCGATTATCAGGCAAATCGTCGCAAGCACCCGTGCACCGCGAAGGCGCAGCGTCTGGAGGATCGGCGGGTGGCAAGAAATTGTCGTTTTTGCATTCATGGCCGATAAATAGCAAAGCCCGTGCCGTTTACCGGGCAATGTGCGTCGCAACTTAAAGTTTTAAGGGGAACCGTGTATGGCTGGGGTGATGGATTCGGTTAACCAGCGCACTCAACTGGTCGGGCAAAACCGCCTGGAACTGTTGTTGTTTCGCCTGGATGGGCCACAGCTGTACGGGATTAACGTGTTCAAGGTTCGCGAGGTGCTGCAATGCCCCAAGCTGACCGTGATGCCAAAATCCCATCCTGTGGTGTGCGGTGTGGCCAATATTCGGGGGGCGACTATTCCGATTCTGGACTTGGCCATGGCCACCGGCTCGGGTGCACTCAAAGACCAAAGCAGCCCGTTTGTGATCATCACCGAGTACAACACCAAGACCCAGGGGTTTCTCGTGCGCTCGGTGGAACGCATCGTCAACATGAACTGGGAAGAGATTCATCCGCCGCCCAAGGGCACCGGGCGTGACCATTACCTGACGGCGGTGACGCGGCTGGACAATCAACTGGTCGAAATCATTGACGTTGAAAAAATCCTGTCAGAGGTTTCGCCATCGTCGGAAATCATTTCCCACGGTGTGGTCGATGTTGAGACCCAAACCAAGGCCGTGTCGTTGCGGGTATTGACGGTCGATGATTCGTCGGTGGCGCGCAAGCAGGTGTCACGTTGCCTGCAAACGGTGGGCGTGGAAGTGGTTTCTCTTAACGACGGTCGCCAGGCGCTGGAATACCTGCGCAAACTGGTGGACGAGGGCAAGGACCCGTCAGAAGAGTTTCTGATGATGATCTCGGACATTGAGATGCCCGAAATGGATGGTTACACCCTCACGTCTGAGATCCGTGGCGATCCGCGCATGCAAAATTTACATATCATTCTGCATACTTCGCTGTCCGGGGTATTCAATCAGGCGATGGTCAAGAAAGTTGGCGCCAATGACTTTCTGGCAAAATTTCGCCCCGATGACCTGGCGTCCCGGGTCGTCGACCGGATCAAAGAAGCAGACCACAGCTAAGGGCTCAGTCCTTGGCGGTCAACACGATTTATAGAGGCAGGATCATTTGTCTACGGCTAATTTGGATTTTGAGCAGTTCCGGGTTTTCCTGGAAAAAGCCTGTGGCATTTTGCTAGGGGAGAACAAGCAGTACCTTGTTTCCAGTCGACTCAACAAGCTGATGGAGCAGCAAGGTATCAAATCACTGGGTGAGCTGATTCAGCGCATTCAAAGCCAACCCCGCAGTGGGTTGCGTGAGCAGGTGGTCGACGCAATGACCACCAACGAAACCCTGTGGTTTCGCGATACTTACCCCTTTGAAGTGCTGAAAAACAAAGTCCTGCCTGAGCTGACCAAGGCCAACCCGGGTCAACGTTTACGCATTTGGTCGGCAGCGTGCTCCTCGGGGCAGGAGCCGTATTCGCTGTCGATGGCCATTGATGAGTTTGAACGCAGCAACCTTGGGCAGTTGAAAGCGGGGGTGCAGATTGTGGCCACCGACCTGTCCAGTCTGATGCTCAATAACTGCAAGACTGGCGAGTACGACAGCCTGGCGATTGGCCGTGGCCTGTCCCAGGAACGCTTGCAGCGCTACTTCGAACCCAAAGGGCCGGGGCGCTGGGTGATCAAGGCACCGATCAAAAACCGCGTTGAGTTTCGCTCGTTCAACCTGCTGGACAGCTACGCCGGGTTAGGCAAATTCGACATGGTGTTCTGCCGCAACGTGCTGATTTATTTTTCGGCAGAGGTCAAAAAAGACATCCTGCTGCGCATTCACAGCACCTTGAAGCCAGGTGGTTACTTGTTCCTTGGCGCTTCGGAAGCGCTGAACGGATTGCCGGATCATTACCAGATGATCCAGTGCAGCCCGGGGATCATCTACCAGGCCAAGTAACAATCACGGGAGCCCGCAAGGCTCCCGTTTTTTTCGCGCTGTAGGGACGCCGTGTGGGTGGCCCGTGCAACAAAGCGGCAGAAAAGCGGCAGTCGGCGGACAGCCATTGCCGCTTTTCTGGCATTGCCGCGTCCCGGCACCGCGCAAAGCCTTGAAATACGGGGATCTGAAAACTGGCACGGGGTTTGCTCTATCCAGAGCATGAAAGACCTGAGCCACATCTTCAGGTCAGCCCACAAAGGTTTTCCGACATGAGCATCAGCTTCGATAAAGCGCTCGGTATCCATGAGCAAGCCCTTGGCTTTCGCGCCCAGCGCGCTGAAGTGCTGGCGAACAACATCGCCAACGCCGATACCCCGAACTACAAAGCTCGGGATCTGGATTTTGCGTCTGTGCTTGCGGCCCAGACTGACAAAAACAAGAACGGCAGCTTTGCCTTGAACATGACCAACAGCCGTCACATCGAAGCTCAGGGTTTGAGCAGCGGCGACGAGTCGTTGCTGTATCGCACGCCGATGCAACCCTCCATCGACCAGAACACGGTAGATGCTCAGCTCGAACAATCGAATTACGCAGAGAACGCGGTCAACTTCCAGGCCAGCTTTACCCTGCTCAACAGCAAATTCAAAGGGCTGGTATCAGCCCTGCGCGGAGAGTAATCCATGTCTCTAGCCAGTGTTTTCAATATTGCCGGTAGCGGCATGAGTGCCCAGACCACGCGCCTGAACACCGTCGCCAGTAACATTGCCAACGCCGAAACTGTGTCGTCGAGCATCGACCAGACTTACCGTGCCCGTCACCCGGTGTTTGCCACCCTGTTTCAGGGCGCGCAAAACGGTACGGGCGATTCGCTGTTTCAGAACCAGGACGCCGCCGGGCAGGGCGTGCACGTCTTGGGCGTGGTTGAAGACCAGAGCAACCTCGAAGCCCGCTATGAGCCGAACCATCCGTCTGCTGACGCCAAAGGGTATGTGTACTACCCCAACGTCAACGTGGTTGAAGAAATGGCTGACATGATTTCCGCCAGTCGTTCGTTCCAGACCAACGCAGAAATGATGAACACCGCCAAAACCATGATGCAGAAGGTCCTGACCCTCGGTCAGTGATAAGGAACGACGCAAATGAGTGTGACCGATTCCGTCAGCAACAAGACCCTCAATCAGGTGCTGGCCAACTCTGCCCAGGCCAAAGCCACGGACACCAGCCTTACGGCGGCTTCCAAGGCAGTGGCGGGCAGCAGCAAGTCGCTGGGCAAGGATGCGTTCTTGCAATTGCTGGTTACTCAGTTGAAAAACCAGAACCCGCTGGACCCGCAGGACAACACCGCGTTTGTCGCGCAGTTGGCCCAGTTCAGCAGCCTGGAAGGCATCACCACCCTGAACGATTCGGTGAACGCCATCACCGGCGGCTTGCAGTCTTCGCAAGCGTTGCAGGCGTCCTCATTGGTAGGGCGTTCGGTGATCGTGCAAACCAGTGAAGCACTGGTGGATACCGCCAGCGAGAAGCCGTTCAACGGCACCGTGGTGGTTAAAGACGCGGACGCCAAGCCGACTATCAAGATCACTGATGCGGATGGCGAAGTGGTACGGACCATCGAAATGGGCGCCCAGAAAGCGGGCAACGTCGATTTCACCTGGGACGGCAAAAATGATGATGGCGAGTTGATGCCCAAAGGCAATTACACCTTCACCGCATCGTCCAAAACGGACACGGGTACGACGGCACTCACCACCTACCTGCCCGCCACGGTCAACAGTGTGACGCTGAGCAAAACCGGTGGTGAAATCATGCTCAATCTTGCAGGTCTGGGCAGCATCGGCATGTCCAAAGTCCAGACCATTGGCCTCTAAGCCGACTTACAAGCCTTAAGGAGTGCAACATGTCTTTTAATATCGGCCTTAGCGGCCTCTATGCGGCCAACAAACAACTCGACGTTACCGGCAACAACATCGCCAACGTCGCAACGTCCGGTTTCAAATCGTCCCGTGCCGAGTTCTCGGACATTTACTCGGCGAGCAAGCTGGGCATTGGCAGCAAGACCATCGGCAGCGGTGTGAACCTGGCCAACGTTTCGCAAAACTTCGGTCAGGGTGCCATCAACAACACCGGCAACCTGCTCGACATGGGCATTCAGGGTAACGGCTTTTTTGTTTTGAGCGACAACGGTTCCCTGAGCTACACCCGGGCCGGTACGTTCAAGGCCGATAAAGACGGTTACGTCACCAACACCGACGGTACTGCGCGCTTGCAGGGCTACGGCGTAGATGCCAACGGCAAGATCGTCAACGGTGTACTGACTGACCTGCGCATCGACACCTCGAACCTCGCGCCACGCGCAAGCGGCTCGGTGGACTCGACCATCAACTTGAATTCGACCAGTGATGTGGTTAATCAGGTGGACAACAAGTTCGATCCGCTGAAGGCCGAAACCTACAGCAAAAAATTCACCACCACGATCTATGACACGCAGGGCAACGCCCACGAAATGGATCAGTACATGGTGAAAACGGATTCCAACACGTGGAAAACCTACACGCTTGTTGATGGTCGCAACCCTGATGGCAGCCCCGTGACGGGCACAGGCGCCAAAGACCCGGTCGCTTCGACCATGGTCTTCGATTCGGCTGGCGCGCTGACCAGCGTGACCACGCCAAACCCGGTGCCAGGCGAACCGGACATCATCAGCAGCACGTTGACCGTGGCTGACTGGGTACCCGGTGCCATGGTTAACGGGGCATGGGTCTCCAACGGTGCCGCTGCGAAAGATGGCGGTATTGCGATCAACATGGCCAAAACCACGCAGTACAACACGGACACCTCACGCAACCCGCCAACTCAGGACGGCTACGCCACGGGCCAGATCACCAACTTGACCATCGACGGCTCGGGCGTAATGTTCGCCAACTTCAGCAACAACCAGAGCCGTGCCATTGGCCAGATCTCCCTGGCCAGCTTTACCAACGAACAAGGTTTGCAGCCTGTGGGCGGCACGGCGTGGAAAGAAACCTTCGCTTCGGGCCAGGCCGGTTACGACGCGCCGAAGATCGGTACGTTGGGGGCCATCCAGTCCAACTCGCTGGAAGACTCCAACGTCAACCTGACCAACGAACTGGTTGACCTGATCAAGGCGCAAAGCAACTACCAGGCGAACGCCAAGACCATCTCCACCCAGAGCACCATCATGCAGACCATCATTCAGATGACCTGATGGGCGAATGCGCGTGTAAAAAGCCCCTCGTTTGAGGGGTTTTTTTTGCCTGCAGGTTCGGCGTGCGGGTAGTGTGTACCACCGCTCAAACGCTGTTGGTAGCGGTGCGAGCGGTACGGTGCACCCGCCAAAACAAAACCCCCGTCAAACCCAACTGTTGCCAGGGTTTAACGGGGGTTTCAGTCAAGCGATTTGACCCGCCAGACAGCTCAGCTTATTGGCACGCTTCGCAATCCGGTTCGTCAATGGCGCACGCTTTTGGCACCGGAGCCGGGCCGGCTGGGGCGGCGGCGACGTCTTCGCTTTTGTTGCCGCTCGATACAGCGTTGAGCTTGCCAGTGTTGACGGTGGACTTCTCGGTGCTGGTGGCAGCCAGGGCACGGAGGTAGTACGTGGTTTTCAGGCCGCGGTACCACGCCATGCGGTAGGTGACGTCCAGCTTCTTGCCCGATGCGCCCGCGATGTACAGGTTCAGCGACTGAGCCTGGTCGATCCACTTCTGACGACGGCTGGCGGCGTCAACGATCCACTTGGTATCCACTTCGAACGCTGTCGCGTAGAGCTCTTTGAGTTCTTGCGGAATGCGCTCGATCTGCTGCACGGAACCGTCGTAGTACTTCAGGTCGTTGATCATGACCGAGTCCCACAGGCCGCGGGCCTTGAGGTCGCGAACCAGGTACGGGTTGATCACGGTGAATTCGCCCGACAGGTTCGATTTCACGTACAGGTTCTGGTAAGTCGGTTCGATCGACTGCGAGACGCCGGTAATGTTGGCGATGGTTGCGGTCGGTGCGATGGCCATGATGTTGGAGTTGCGAATGCCTTTTTGCACACGGGCACGAACCGGTGCCCAGTCCAGGGATTCGTTCAGGTCAACGTCGATGTACTTCTGGCCACGCTGTTCGATCAGAATCTGTTGGGAGTCCAGTGGCAGGATGCCCTTGGACCACAGCGAGCCCTGGAATGTCTCGTAAGCGCCACGCTCGTCAGCCAGGTCGCAGGACGCCTGAATGGCGTAGTAGCTGACCGCTTCCATCGATTTGTCGGCAAACTCGACCGCTGCTTGCGACGCATACGGAATGTGCTGCAGGTACAGCGCGTCCTGGAAGCCCATGATCCCCAGGCCGACCGGACGGTGCTTGAAGTTCGAGTTGCGCGCTTGCGGCACCGAGTAGTAGTTGATGTCGATTACGTTGTCGAGCATGCGCACGGCCACGTCGATGGTGCGCTTGAGCTTGGCGGTGTCCAGCTTGCCGTCCACGATGTGGTTCGGCAGGTTGATCGAGCCCAGGTTGCAGACCGCGATTTCATCCTTATTGGTGTTCAGGGTGATTTCGGTGCACAGGTTCGAGCTGTGAACCACGCCCACGTGTTGCTGCGGGCTGCGCAGGTTGCACGGGTCTTTGAAGGTCAGCCACGGGTGGCCGGTTTCAAACAGCATGGACAGCATTTTGCGCCACAGGTCTTTGGCCTGGATGGTCTTGAACAGCTTGACCTTGCCCGGGTACTCGGTCAGGGCTTCGTAGTACTCGTAGCGCTCTTCGAAGGCCTTGCCGGTCAGGTCGTGCAGGTCAGGGACTTCCGATGGCGAGAACAGGGTCCATTTGCCGTCATCGAAGACGCGCTTCATGAACAGGTCAGGGATCCAGTTGGCGGTGTTCATGTCGTGGGTACGACGACGGTCATCACCCGTGTTCTTGCGCAGCTCGATGAACTCTTCGATGTCCATGTGCCAGGTTTCAAGGTAAGCGCACACAGCGCCCTTGCGCTTGCCACCCTGGTTCACGGCAACGGCGGTGTCGTTCACCACTTTGAGGAACGGCACAACGCCCTGGGATTTACCGTTGGTGCCTTTGATCCACGAACCGAGCGCGCGTACTGGCGTCCAGTCGTTGCCCAGGCCGCCTGCGAATTTGGACAGCATGGCGTTGTCGTGGATCGCGTGGTAGATGCCCGACAGGTCGTCCGGCACGGTGGTCAGGTAGCAGCTGGAGAGCTGTGGACGCTGAGTACCGGCGTTGAACAGCGTCGGGGTCGACGACATGTAATCGAAGGACGACAGCAGGTTGTAGAACTCGATGGCGCGGTCTTCTTTTTGCTTCTCTTCGATTGCCAGGCCCATGGCCACACGCATGAAGAAGATCTGCGGCAGTTCGAAACGCACGCCATCCTTGTGGATGAAGTAACGGTCGTACAGGGTTTGCAGGCCCAGGTAGGTGAACTGCTGATCGCGCTCGTGGTTGATCGCCTTGCCCAGTTTTTCCAGGTCGAAGGTGGCCAGCACCGGGTTCAGCAGGTCGAACTCAATACCTTTGGCGATGTAGGCAGGCAGGGCCTTGGCGTACAGGTCGGCCATCTCGTGGTGAGTGGCGCTTTCGGCCACGTTGAGGAAGCTCAGGCCTTCGGCACGCAGGGTGTCCATCAGCAGGCGGGCGGTCACGAACGAGTAGTTTGGCTCGCGCTCAACCAGGGTGCGGGCGGTCATTACCAGTGCGGTGTTGACGTCGCTCAGGGCTACGCCGTCGTACAGGTTCTTCAGGGTTTCGCGCTGGATCAGGTCGCCGTCCACTTCAGCCAGGCCTTCGCAGGCCTCAGTGACGATGGTGTTCAGGCGGCCCATGTCGAGCGGCGCGAAGGTGCCGTCGGCGCGGGTGATGCGGATTGACGGGTGCGCCTGCACGGCGTCTTCGGCCGGGGCGCGGGTGGCGCGCTCTTTGGAGCGGGCGTCACGGTAGATCACGTAGTCACGGGCTACTTTCTGCTCGCCGGCACGCATCAGGGCCAGTTCTACCTGGTCCTGGATTTCTTCGATGTGGATGGTGCCGCCCGAAGGCATGCGACGCTTGAAGGTTGCGGTGACCTGTTCGGTCAGGCGGGCAACGGTGTCGTGAATGCGCGACGAAGCGGCTGCATTGCCGCCTTCAACTGCAAGAAACGCTTTGGTGATGGCGACGGTGATCTTGTCATCGGTGTAAGGAACCACGGTTCCGTTACGCTTGATCACGCGCAATTGGCCTGGCGCAGTTGCTGACAGATCCAGATGTGAATCGTTCTGCGACGCGGTGCCCTGCGAGTTCTCGCGAGTTGAGTCGGTTTGCATGGGTGTCTCCACATTCTCTATGTTTATTTGGGCGCCTCAAAAAGGTGCCCACCGTTCCGTCCTGACGCACTACAACCGGGGGTAAGCCGGGCATAACGACCTCGGGACGTACAGAAAGGGGTGTTTTGGCCGCTTCCTTGCCGAAGTCTCAGGTTTGCGCGAACCGCCTCAAACCTTATTCCTGATGGGTGACAGTCTTTGTACTGCAACACCCGGGCCGCTTTCCGAGCCAGCGCTGGAAAACGGTTGCCATCCGCATGAGCGGCTTGGGCTTTGAAAACAGCGTTTGGTTCAACCCGACAGGGGCGAGAAAAGCACTTGAAATTCTCGGCTGAGTTGTGTTGGGTTTTTGCCCTAAAACCCTATATGTGGGGTCTTTTGGCGGAATTGATACAAGATATGCGTTTTACAGGTGGTGCGCAATGCACGACCTGTGGATAACCCTGTGTGTAATTTGTGTATGAACGCTTGAATCTGCGCGTAGGCCGCATGGCACCGGCATTACACCGTCTGTCACCGTTTTTTCCGGGATGAAATCGTGCGCGCTGGATTTTGAGGGCGCGAACCCTACCACAAAAAACAGCGCTGTCCGAACGCATTTTGGGGCGGGCGCAAAGATCGAAAAGGTCAAGCAGAGATTGAGCTCAAGAAGTGCCGGGAAGACCGTTCAGGCCCTGCCCGGCGGTTACGCGAAGTTAGAGCAGTTGGAAGCTCTTTTGCTGGACGTTTTGCGAATCCAGGCCAATTTGCACGTTGAATTCGCCGGGTTCGGCAGCGTACTGAAGTTGGGTGTTGTAAAACTTCAGGGCGTCTTCATCGATGCTGAAATGCACGACCTTTTCTTCCCCCGGTTGGAGCATCAGCTTCTGGAAGTTTTTCAGCTCCTTGACGGGGCGGCTCATCGACGCACTGACGTCCTGTATATAAAGCTGCACCACGGTTTCACCGGCGCGCTGCCCGGTGTTCTTCACGGTCACGCTGGCCGTCAGGGCTGACCCGGGTGTGAGGGTGTTGGCTGACAACTCCGGCGGCGACACGCTGAAGTCGGTGTAGCTCAAGCCATAACCGAACGGGTAGAGCGGGGTGTTCGGCGCATCGAAATACTGCGACGTGTAGTTGCCTGGCTTGCCCGGCGTGTACGGACGACCGATGCGCAGGTGGCTGTAGTAGCTCGGAATCTGGCCCACCGAGCGTGGGAAGGTGATCGGTAGCTTGCCCGACGGGTTGTAGTCACCGAACAGCACGTCGGCAATCGCATTGCCGCCTTCCGTGCCGCTGTACCAGGTTTCCAGCACGGCGTCGGCCTGTTGCACCTGATCGCCAATTGACAGCGGGCGACCATTCATCAAGACCAGCACCAGCGGCTTGCCAGTGGCCTTAAGGGCGGTAATCAGCGCGCGTTGCGTAGCAGGCAAGTCGAGGTCAGTGCGGCTGGCCGCTTCGTGGGACATACCCCGGGCTTCGCCCACTACGGCCACAATCACATCGGCCTGTTGTGCCACCTTGACGGCTTCATCGAGCATTTCTTGCGCGGCACGCGGGTCGTTGGTCACGTCGAGCATGTTGGGGTTGGAATGATTGAGGTAGTCGACCACGGCCTGATCATCGGTCACGTTGGCGCCGCGGGCGTATGTCAGCGTGCCCGGTTTGCCCACGGCAGCGCGCAGGCCTTCAAGCACAGTCACCGATTGTGCGGGGACACCGGCGCCCGACCAACTGCCAAGCATGTCGATTTTCGAATCGGCCAGCGGCCCGATCAGGGCAATATTGGCGCGCTTATTCAAGGGCAGGGTGTGCGCCTCATTCTTGAGCAGCACTTGGCTTTTACGTGCCACCTCACGGGCTTCGGCCCGGTGCAGGCGGCTTTCGGCATTGATGTCGGCCGGATCGTCCAACGCTTTGCCAATGCGCAGGTACGGGTCTTTAAACAGGCCCATGTCGTACTTGGCGCCCAGCACTTCACGCACCGCGTTGTCCAGATCGCTTTGTGGCACTTTGCCGGACTTGATCAGGCCCGGCAGCTCTTTGCCATACACCAGGTCATTCATGCTCATGTCGACCCCGGCCTTGATCGCCAGCGTTGCGGCTTCACGCTCATCCTTGGCCACGCCATGCTTGATCAGTTCAAGAATCGCGCCGTGGTCACTGACGGCCACGCCCTTGAAGCCCCATTGTTTGCGCAACAAGTCCTGCATCAACCACGTGTTGGAGGTGGCCGGTACGCCGTTGATCGAGTTCAACGCCACCATTACGCTGCCAGCGCCTGCATCAATCGCAGCATGGTAGGGCGGCAGGTAATCCTGAAACATGCGCGTAGGGCTCATGTCCACGATGTTGTAGTCCCTACCGCCTTCGACGGCGCCATACAGGGCGAAATGCTTGACGCTGGCCATGATGTTGCCGGGCAGGGACGGGGACACGCCTTGATACGCCTGCACCATGACCCTGGCGATGCGCGAGACCAGGTAGGTGTCTTCGCCAAACCCTTCAGAGGTGCGGCCCCAGCGTGGGTCGCGGGCGATATCGACCATCGGCGCAAAGGTCAGGTCAAGGCTGTCGGCACTGGCTTCTTTGGCAGACACCCGACCGCTCAGGGCGATGGCGTCCATATCCCAGCTGGAGGCCAGCGCCAGGCTGATCGGGAAAATGGTGCGGTGCCCGTGAATCACGTCATAAGCAAAGAACATGGGGATTTTAAGACGGCTGCGCATGGCAGCGTCTTGCATGGGGCGATTCTCGGGGCGCGTCACCGAATTGAATGTACCGCCGATGCGGCCCGCAGCAATTTCCTTGCGGATCAATTCCCGCGGCATGTCTGACGCAATGCTGATGAGGCGCAACTGCCCGACTTTTTCATCGAGTGTCATCCGCTTCATCAAATCAGTGATGAACGCCTCTTTATTACCCAGCGTGACGGGCGCGTTCTGCGCCCACGTGCAGGGACTGGACAGGCTGATGGCGATGCCCAGCAAACACATTTTTTTCATGGAATTTTTCTGCGCAGCCGCTCACATAAAGCGAGGAAGGCCCGCGCTCTTGAAGCGATATTGTTCTGGATTGGGATGAGGACTACTCAACTTAAAGAATTACCCTATCTTTAATAGGAGTAGTCCTACATGCGAGAAGTCTTTTATCTGATTCGTTACCAGCAATCCAGTGCTGCCGAAGATATTCAGGCGTGACGATGGAGTTTTTGTCGGGCGGGCGGTGTCTATGAACTCAATGCGATCATTTTGGAGCGTCACGAACATGGGAATACAACGCTTACAAGCAGCCCTTGGCTGGAAAGTCATGGCTTTGCTGGTGCTGAGCAGCGTCTTGGCCGGGTGCGGTATCAACACCATTCCGACCCTCGACGAGCAGGTCAAGGCCGCCTGGTCACAGGTACAGAACCAGTATCAACGTCGCTCCGACCTGATTCCCAACCTGGTGGAAACTGTCAAGGGCGCGGCTAAACAGGAACAGGCGACCCTGACCGCAGTGATTGAAGCGCGGGCCAAGGCCACCTCTATTCAGGTGGACGCCAGCACCCTCAACAACCCTGAAAAACTCAAGCAGTTCCAGGATGCGCAAAACCAGCTGACCGGTGCCTTGAGCCGATTGATGGTGGTTTCCGAGCGCTACCCGGACCTTAAGTCCAACCAGAACTTCCTCTCGTTGCAATCGCAGCTCGAAGGCACGGAAAACCGTATCAGCGTGGCCCGTCGTGACTTCATTCTGGCGGTGGAGCGCTACAACACCGAGATCCGCACCTTCCCGGGGCGTCTGTGGCATGCCGTCATGTACAGCGATTTGCCGGTGCGCCCGACGTTCGAAGCCACCAGCCCGGACGCCGACAAAGCGCCTGAAGTGAAGTTTTAACGCCAGGCCGATGTTCCAGCCTGTGGCAGTGGCCGCAGGCTCTGTGTCCAATTGTCGAGGTGGTAATGCGCGTATTGAAACCGGGTCTTTGCGTGTTGCTGTGGCTATTTATGGCCACGGCGCAGGCGCTGACCTTTCCGGCGCTCAGCGGCCGCGTGGTCGATGACGCCCAGATGCTCGATCCCGCCACGCGTCAGCAGTTGACGCAAACCCTGGAAGCCCACGAAAAAGCCACTGGTGAGCAAGTGGTGGTGGTTACGGTGCCCGGTCTGCAAGGCACCGCCATTGAAGACTACGGTTATCAATTGGGGCGCGCCTGGGGCATCGGGCAAAAGGACAAGAACAATGGTGCGTTATTGATCGTCGCCCGCGATGACCGAAAGTTGCGTATCGAGGTCGGGTATGGTCTGGAGGATCGCCTGACCGATGCGCAGTCGTCCGTCATCCTCAACCAGGTCATTACCCCGGCGTTCAAGAATGGACAGTTCAGTCAGGGCATCAGCGACGGTGTCGCGGCGATCCTGCAAGTACTGGGCGGCGACCCACTGGCTGAACCGGCGTACGCCAGCGGCCAGGGGCAAGGCAGTGATTCCATGGCCGAACATCCGTTTGTCGTACTGCTGTTATTTGTCCTGTTTGTCATAGTGGTCGCGGCCTGCCAGTTCTACGGAATATGTAATGCCAGCGGCGGAGGCGGTTCGCGTTCCGGCGGTTTTGGCGGTGGCGGCTTCGGCGGTGGCAGAGGGGGTGGCGGCTTCAGTGGCGGCGGTGGCAGTTTTGGCGGCGGCGGCGCTTCAGGCGGCTGGTAATTCATTTTTAGACGAGCATCGAAACCATGGCTTTACTCACGCAAGCGCAACAGCGGCAGGTCGAAGAAGCCGTTACCCGTGCCGAACAACGCACTGACGCCGAAATCGTCACCGTTCTGGCACCGCGCGCAGATGACTACAGTTACATCCCCCTGTTGTGGGCGAGTCTGATTGCGCTGCTGGTGCCTGCATTGGCGCACTTCTTTATAAGCGGCCTGCAGACCTATTCCCTGTTGATGCTGCAATGGGCCACGTTCGTGTTCTTGAGCCTGCTCTTTCGTATCCCGGCCATCACCACACGTTTGATCCCGCCCCGTGTGCGCCATTGGCGCGCGAGCAACCTGGCGCGTCGCCAGTTTCTTGAACAAAAACTGCACCACACCGAAGGCCGCACCGGGGTGCTGATTTTTGTCAGCGAGGCCGAGCGTTACGTCGAAATTTTGGTGGATGAAGGCATATCGCGGCATTTGGACAACAGTGACTGGGGCACCATCGTCAGCGATTTCACGCGTCGCGTGGGGCTGGGCCATACCGCCGAAGGCTTTATTGCCTGCATCGACGCCAGCGCTGAACTGCTGGCAAAACACATCCCGAAAACACAGCCGCGTAACCAACTGCCGAATCGGTTGGTGGTGTTGTAGTGTGTTGAAAGCGACGTGTCGCAAGTCTTAAGTCTTGTAAGGGTTTTCAGTCTTGCGTATTAAGTTTGCGTAATGTGCTTCGTGTTTTTTTGTAAGTTTGTTCTTTGAACTTGCAGTGTCTTTGCTGTTGTTGTCGGATTTTGTTTTTGTGTGGATTTTCTTGTTGTCATTTTTCGAGTTTGTGGATAGGTTGTGCTCGTTTGTTTGTGGATGAAGGGTGGGTTTTATATGTATGGATTGGAGTTGAGCTATGGATGTGCAGCTCACCTGTAGGGGAAAAGAAGTTCTGGGTTTGCTGGTGTGAGGTTATATTAATAAGGAAATTGTGCTGAGGCTGTGTATTAGTGATTTTACGGTAAGAGATCGTGTGTCATCACTACTGTTTAAGAATGGCGTGGAAAATCGTATGCGGCTGGCGGTGGTCAGTGGCGATCTATCGGCAGGGGGTTGAATGTGCATGATTCCCTATAGTTTTAGGGTTGTTGCTGCGGTGCGTTAGTTTAAAGTAATTTTGGTGAGGGGTGGAATGAAGAAATTTTCTTTTTATATGCCACCTAAGGGGTATGTTTCAAAGCCTGCTGAATTGGTTGCCTTCTTTTTGTTAGGTTTGGCGCTGATGGGTGTCGTTATTTTTACGTGGAACAGGATAGTGGATATTCCGCCTGTACCCAAACGACTAGCATTGCGAAGTGCGCAGGTTACTCAGCCTTTAGTTGTTAGTAGGGGGCAAGTTGATTTGTATTTCAACGTGAATTCAGATGAGGGAGTGTACAAGTACAGGCTTGAAATAATGCATAGAGATGCTGAGCGTATGGACGTGCGCACGGGGGGGGATATCTGGGTGGCTTTAGATGCTGACAGTAACAACCCCTTTGTTTGGGGGGTGTATGACGAAGAGTTTAAGTTGTTGGTCGGCCGACAGCAGATTGAGTGGGGGCGTCGGTATATTAATCGTGGGTATCATGTTGCGGTTATTGGGTTTGGTCTGTCCGTTATGTGTTGTCTGTATTTTTTAGTGCGTGAAGTGTGGAATGGATTTTTCTACAGGAGGGAGGATGGATGGAAATAGAAGCCGTTGATGGTTGTATTTATGTTGTTGATGATTTTTTGACGGAAGCTGAGGAGGTAGAGATCAATGCACAGTTGAAGGGAGCAGTGTGGAGATACAATTGGCCTAATTATGAGGCGTTACCGTTTGTAAGACCCTGTTGGCATGTTTTTATTGCAGGCAAAGCTCGTCCCCAAGGGGGATCTAGTCTTGAAGAATTAAAAGGCAATCAACCCTGGCGTTTTTTGAGCGGGGTCTGGGAGCGATTTTTGAACTTGCATACCTTTAAAACAACCCTATTAGGGGTGTATGCGAACGGTCAAACCTTTGGTCAAGACACTATCATTCATAGAGATAATAAAGTTAATCCTGGATTAACCCTTGTTGTGTTTTGTAATGAGTATTGGCCGACCTCTTGGGGCGGTGAGTTAGTGTTTTATGATGATGCTAAAGAAAATGTCATTAAGGCCATATTGCCGAAGTCAAGAAGGGCGGTGATTTTTGATGGAAGAATTCCCCATGCCGCACGATCACCATCGGTAAAGTGTGATCAGGTTAGGATGACGCTTGCGTTTAAAACAATAATTAAGGAGTAGGCAATGGGAGGAAAGGCGGAAGTCATTATTGGTGTGATAAATGATGGTGTTACCGTTGCTTCTGGTGCAACTGCAATTTCTGATCAGTTCGTGACGAATAATCAGGGGATGGTGTTGGTGAGCCAGACAGCACAAACAGGGGCGGTCATAGCCACTGTCACATCTGTGACGAAACTGGCTGGTCCCTATGTTCCAATTATCAGTATGCCCGCTAATATTGTTGCGGGTACCATTACATTTCTAAAGCTCGGAATAGATGTAAGGGAAGGTCGTGAGATTGATGCGGGAGATGTGTACAGTTTGGTCGGTAATGTTGTTGGTGTGATTGGGACTTTAGCGTTTTTAGCAGGGGCAGGTGTTTGGCTCGTTGGAGGCGCTGCAATTGTGAGTGCGGGAGCAGGTTTGCTGTCGATATATAGATCAAATACGTTTAATGAGATAATAGTTGCTGCTGAATATTTCTTTAGAAATAACCCTTCAGATAATTATCTTGATTATATGTGTGCGCCAGACATGAAGATTGTTGATCGAAACACGATCAGGATAGCGTATGCCAATACGATGCTTTCCTGTCACTGGCTATCAGATACAGACGAGCTACTACCCTTTCCGCTCGTAGTTTCCGATATTGGTGCTGGTGCTGGTGGAGCTGTATACGGTGGTGCCCCGGCTCCGTTCGGCCCTGTTATTACTCCGCCCCCACATGACGTGGCAAATGTGGGTATCAGTATTATTGTTAACGGTGAGACATATGATGCGGGAGATCAGTATGGCTGCTGCACAGGTACTAGTGACGGTTATATGTAGTCGGTCCGGTTCGTAGATAGGATGTCGATAATTCAACTAGATAACCATAGGCTTAGCCTCCGCCATTCGTAGTGCTTGCTTAAGTGAAACACTGTGCCGGCCGGCATTTTCATTGTGTTTTTCATGAAAGTTACATATCGCTTTTTGCATGACTGCTAAGGATGCTCCGATCAACTTGCTGCGCGGCGGCGGCAAGTCGTAATTTGCACGGCACGCAGCGCTATTTGCTCAAAACGACCTGATGCAGTGTTCATCGAGGGCGTTTTTCGCCCGGTTTTCCATGTTAAGCGCGCAACTCGCCCATACCCATCAGTTGTTTTCGAGCCATCCACAGGTTCGACAGGGCGAACAATGTGGTCAACTGAGCCGTGTTTTTCATCAGCCCACGAAAGCGCACTTTCACGTACCCAAATTGGCATTTGATCACCCGAAACGGAT
>NZ_JAAQWX010000022.1:0-44832 GCF_012985745.1 Pseudomonas sp. WS 5078
TTGACGAGGCGGCCAAGCCGATGCACCTGCGTTCGATGACCCACCTGCGTGATTTGCTGCAGACCGTGCCGGCATTTCCTTGTGTGCTGGTGCAGCAATGCGTGCATGACGAAATGTGTGGCCGGGACACTGAGCCTGTCGGAGAGCTGCGAATTCCGTTTTCGCTCTCCACGCCGTTATGAACGCGAAGGCGTCGCACATAACTGAATGAGCGTTACTCGACGGTTTGGGCGATCCGTTGGCCTTCGATCCCGGGGGTAAGGTCGCGTCCAAACCCTGCTCAAAAAGACCGTGTCCCCGTACCGAATCATGGCTTGCCTCACGGTGAGCCATTTTTTTTGCCTGTCGAAAATCTACCTCGCCTGAATCGCCCTCACCGGCCTTTTAAGAATCGTCTGATTAAAGCCCCGCCCTGCCCCCGATAACCTGCACTGGCTGAATCTGCTCCTGACCGACTCCACGAAGAATGGGTTGGGCTCGAGCCTCATCTCCAGTTATCAGGATTATTACTATGAAGCGTACTGCTCTGCTCATCGCGATGACGGCCTTCCCGGCGATCTCTTTCGCCGCCAGCCAAAACACCATCACGTTCAAAGGCCAGGTCTCTGACCAGACGTGCCAGGTGTCGGTCAACGGCAACTCCGGCAGCCCGATCGTGTTGTTGCCAACCGTGGCGTCCAGTGATCTGGATACCGCAGGCAAGTTCGCCGGGGAAACGCCTTTCACCATCGCAGTGACAGGTTGCACCGCCCCCACCACGGGCGACCTGAACATTCGCACCACGTTCCTGGGTGCCAACGTCAACGCAGGCGGCAACCTGGGCAATACCGGGACAGCACAAAACGTTGCCATCCAATTGCTGGATGCCACCGGTGGCACGCCTATCACCCTGAGCGGCATGACGTCTGTTGAAGGTCTGGTACTGAAAAAAGACGAAACCGCCACCAGCCACGACTTCGCTGCACGTTACATCAGCACGGGCGCCGCCACGGCCGGTACCGTTTCGGCGTCGGCTCAATACGCCCTCGACTACCTGTAAGCGTAACCCCGGACCTGTCGTCTTCGCGCTTTGCGAGGCGGCGGGTCCGCCCCCCGATTGTCCTTTTCTATTGTCCCAGCCTTTCGGAAGGAGTTGGCCATGACCTGCCTGAAACGCTTAGCCCTGTCCGTCGGTTTGCTGATAGGCGTAACGCTTGCCCAGAGCGCGATGGCCAGTGTGGTCATGAACGGAACGCGGGTTATCTACCCGGCCGACATTCGCGAAAAAGCCCTGCAACTCACCAGCCATGACGCGTACCCCAATCTGGTGCAGATCTGGGTGGATAAAGGCGACCCGACGTCGACACCACAAACCGCCGACGCCCCTTTTATCGCCAGCCCACAGATTTTCCGGATGAACCCCAAGGCCGGGCAAATCGTGCGTCTGGTGTACACCGGCAAGGACCTGCCGCAAGACCGTGAGTCGGTGTTCTACATCAACTTCATGCAAATGCCCGCGCTCAAGGCTCACGACATGGAAGCCAACAAGCTGATGCTCACCGTGAGCAGCCGGATGAAGATTTTTTATCGCCCGCAAAATATTCGCGGTACCCCCGAAGACATCGGCAAGTCGATGACCTTCACCTTGCAAGGCAACGGCTCAAACCAGCGCCTGAGCGCTGAAAACAACAGCGGTTATCACGCGGTTATCCGCGAAGCCAACCTGCTGGTGGGCGCCAAGCCGGTCAACGTGGCCAAGGCCGTGATGATCCCGCCCTTCTCCAAGGTGCAATGGCCAGTCAAAGGGGCCAGCGCCGGGAATCAATTGCGCTTGACGCTGGTGAACGATTACGGCGCAGACGTCACCACCGACCAGCCTGTTCAGTAACCTCGAGAAATACACATGTCCACGGCTCAATACATCCCCTGCCGGATCCGCACACGCGCCCCGCATAGCCGCTGGTTGTGGGCCATGTTGCTGGTGCCGTCGATCCTGTGTGGTGTATTGACGGCGGGCACGGCACAGGCACAAACCGAGACAGCGAGTACCGACGACTACCAGTTCGACGACAACATGATGTTTGGCGGCGGCTCCCTGTCGCGCTTCAATAAAATCAACGCCATTGATCCGGGCAACTACACGGTCGACCTGTACCTCAATGACCGTTTTGTCGAGCGCGTGCCCGTGCAGTTTGTCGCGGTGGCGCAGGGCGATGTGCAACCTTGTCTGCCAAGGGCGCTGCTGGAAGGCGCAGGCGTGCTGGCCACGGCAATCACCGAAACACCCGGCAGCGATTGTCAGTTGCTCAGCGACACGGTCAAAGGCGCCAGCAGCCATTTCGATTTCGCTCAATTGCGCCTCGATATCAGCATGCCGCAAAGCCTGATGCTGCGGGTGCCGCGTGGCTATGTGTCGCCGCAGAACCTAGACGCGGGCGACACCATCGGGTTCATCAACTACAGCGCCAACCAGTACCACGTCAGCCGCAGCGGCAGTCATGCTCAAGACTCCGACTCCAGCTATGTGGCATTCAACAGTGGCCTGAACCTGGGCATGTGGCGCCTGCGTCAGCAAGCGTCCCTGCGCTATGACTCGAAAAACGGCAGCGACTGGAACGCCACCCGCACGTATGTGCAACGTGCTCTGCCAAGCCTGCGCAGCGAACTGACGGCGGGCGAAGGCTACACCTCAGGTCGTTTTTTCTCCGGACTGGGTTTTCGCGGGGTACAAATCACCTCCGACGAACGCATGCTGCCCGAATCGGTGCGCGGCTATGCGCCGACTGTGCGCGGCATTGCCAAGACCAACGCCAAGGTCACTGTCCGCCAGAATGGCAATGACATTTACGAAGCCACCGTCGCACCGGGGCCGTTTGAAATCAGCGACCTGTACGCCACCAACTACAACGGCGACCTTGAGGTCACGGTGCAGGAAGCGGACGGCAGCATCAGCCGCTTCAGCGTACCGTTCTCGGCAGTGCCGGAATCGCTGCGTCCGGGCACCTCGCGTTACAGCGCGGCCGTGGGCAAGACCAGCGACGTGGGCGACAACGACCTGTTCAGCGAATTCACCTATCAGCGCGGCCTGACCAACACCCTCACTGCCAACACCGGTTTGCGGGTCGCGGACGGCTATCAGGCACTGGTGTTCGGTGGCGTCTATGCCAACTGGCTGGGGGCGTTCGGCCTTGATGCCACCTACTCGCGCGCCGACATGCCGCAAGAAGGGCTGGTCGATGGCTGGATGGCGCGCCTGTCATACAGCCGCACCTTCGCACCGACCAACACCACGCTGTCGATTGCCGGTTACCGCTACTCAACCGCCGGTTATCGCGACCTTGGTGATGTGCTCGGTGTGCGCGAATCCCTGCACAAAGGTGAGGTGTGGGACTCGGCCAGCTACCTGCAACGCTCGCGCTTCGAAGTGTCCGTGAACCAAAGCCTGGAATCGTACGGCTCGATTTATGTGTCGGGCTCGACTCAGGACTACCGCAACGGCCGCGAGCGCGACACGCAACTGCAATTGGGTTATGCCAACACCCTGCAAAATTCGGTGAGCTTTAACCTGTCGGTCTCGCGCCAATCCACCGGCAGCGTCGAGAACACCCGTTTCGGCGGCTATGACGGCCACAACGCGGGCAATAACGTCAACGGCGGGAGCTGGAACCCGGCCTCCCCCGGCACGACTGAAACGGTCACATTGCTCTCGGTCTCGTTCCCGCTGGGCAGCCCGTCGAAAAGTAACACACCGACATTGAGCAACTCTGTCAGCCACAGCTCAACCTACGGCAACGTGTACCAGACCTCGATGTCCGGCACCGCCGGGACTGAACAGACCCTGAGCTACGGCGTGGATGTGTCCCACGACGCCGAACAGAAACAGAACACCTGGAGCGGCAACCTGCAAAAACGCTTGCCCAAGACCAGCCTCGCCCTCAGCGCGTCCAAAGGGGAAGATTACTGGCAAGCGTCCGGCAGCGCCCGCGGTGCAGTGGCACTCCACAGCGGAGGTGTGACCTTCGGCCCTTATCTGGGGGATACCTTTGCGTTGGTAGAAGCCAAAGGCGCCAGCGGTGCAAAAGTCATGAACAGCCAAGGCACGACCATTGATGACGCGGGTTATGCGCTGGTGCCAGCGCTCACGCCCTACCGCTACAACACCGTGGCCATCACCCCGGAAGGCATGAACCAGAAAACCGAACTCGACGATGGCCAGCGTCGTGTGGCGCCATATGCCGGTGCCGCGGTCAAGATCACGTTCAAGACTCGCAGTGGCAACGCCCTGCTGGTCAAGGCCCTGCTGCCCGACAACCAGGCCGTACCGATGGGCGCGGATGTACTCGATGAAACCGGCAGCGTGATTGGCATGGTGGGTCAAGGTAGCCAAGCCTACTTGCGCAGCGAGAAGCCAGCAGGCGCACTGACCTTGCGCTGGGGCGATCGCCCTGAAGAGCAATGCGTCCTGCACTACGACATCTCCGGGCGCGATCTGGACCAGCCATTGCTGCGTGTGACCAGCGACTGCCGCCCAGTGGATTCATCGCTTTAATTCACCCCGAAAATCGAGGCTTTCTATGTTCACTCTACGCCCACGATTGAATCAGTTACTGCTGCTGGCGCTGACACTCGTCTTACTTCCCACTGCTGAGGCCACCTGCCGACGGGTCTACAGCGGCATCACCGTACTGGACTCTAATTCAGCGCAAATCAACTTTGGCCGAATCAATCTCACCAGCACCTACCTGCAACCGGTGGGGACGCCGCTGGGCACGACGATTGTCGACAGCGCCGCCGCCACGGGCCTCAACAGCGAAACGGTGCTGTGGGAATGCGACCTGGCGGACAAAGACGAGCTGTATGAACTCTTTGCCACCAACGGCGACGACCGAGTTGGTGGCTACTGGGAAATTGGCAACGGTGCCGGCACTTCGACCAACGACGGATTGCCCGGCTACTACGCCACTTACTTCCCCTATGTTGGGCTCAAACTGACGCACCTCAATTCCGGCAAGGTGTTCACCCGCTACTGGCAGCAAAGCAAAATCACCCAATACGACGTGGTCGGCAACAAGCTGCAGATCAAACCCAAGCACCTGAGCATGGTGCAAGCGGATCTGGCCCGCGTCTCCAGCCTGCCGCCAAGATCCGGCAGCGGCAGTAACTTTTGCGGCGGCCAAGCGGCAGCCAGTGGCAGCGGCAACTATAGCTACACTTGCACCCAGCCCAATGGCTATGTCCAATTTCAGGGGCCAGGCTACAAATCCGACACCGTAGGCACCGACTCCAATACCAATTATTACTTCTGGGGCCATTACAACGGCATCGCCTTTGGCATGCGCAGTGCGGCCTCCATCAGCTACACCGCCACCTGCGTCGCGCGCAATGTCACGCCACTGGTTGTTTTCCCTCCAGTCACAGCACAGGAGCTGAACAACAATATGACCCGCGAAAGCGATTTCAGCATCGAAATTGAATGCAGCGATCAGGCGGTGTCGGGGGTCAACACCAATCAGACTGCGCTGGGCGTGCAAGTCTCTTCAGCCGCGTATGCCAAGGCCGTGGAGCTGGGGTTGCTGACAGGGACACAAGGGGTCACGCATCTGGTCTCCAACGGCTACGGCACCGATCACTCCATCGCCACCGGGGTGGGCATTGCCCTGAACAAAGACGGCAAACCGATGAATTTTCTGGGCACCGGGATCGCCGGGGGCGGTAATGCCAGCGGCTGGTACCCGGTCAAGGACGGAGCCAGCGCCAACGGCAGCGCGGCCTCGGGTTACACCACATACACACAGACGTTGACCGCGGTACTCAAAACCCTGCCGGGCCGCAAAGCCACACCGGGCAAGGTGAATGCCACCGCCTATGTTCTCGTTAAGGTGCAGTAATCATGACTAAAAAAATCCCCTTCATCCTCACGTGCCTGATGCTGATCGGCCTGCTGTTTGTGTTCATTCTCCCGGCGCAGGCGGGCGTCATGGCGTCTCGCACGCGGGTGATTTACGAACAAGGGCAAACCGAACGTTCACTGATGCTGGCCAACATCAACCCCTACCCGGTGGTGGTGCAAACCTGGGTCAATGACGGCGAAGACCAGCAAGCCCCCGAGAAAAGCACGTCACCGATGATTGCTTTGCCCTCGGTTTTTCGCATGCAGCCGGGCGCGGTCCAGGGGTTGCGCATTCTTTATAACGGCGATGCGCTGCCCAAGGACCGTGAGTCCGTGTTTTGGCTCAACCTCTATGAAATCGCCCCGAAATCCAGCGCCACGCCCACCCCGGAAGCCGCCGTAGCGCTGGCCATGAACACCCAGATGAAGATTTTTTATCGCCCGAAAAACTTGCCCTCCACCGCGGACGAAATGCCCGGCAGGCTGACCTTCGCCCTTGAGCAACAGGGCGAACACTGGGTGCTGGTGCTGCGCAACCCGACCCCGTACCACGCGTCGATGGCGTCATTGCGGCTAGTCGACAAGGACAAAGAAATGGCGGTGCCGCAAACCCTCGACATGATGGCGCCGCCCTTTGGCGAAAAGCGCTACCGCCTGGCCCCGGGCAGCCAGATTAACCCTCAAGGGCTGAACATCAGTTTTACCTGGGTCGATGACGGCGGCCACTTCCACACACGCACCGCCCCGCTGCTCCAACCCTGAAGCCGCCCCGGCTCAAATCAGACTCATACTGATGCAGAAGGTCAACAAGGCGTGGTCGTTTTCCACATCCAGCTTGCGCATGGCTGAGACCTTCTGCGAACTCACGGTCTTCACGCTTCGGTTAAGCGAGTGAGCGATATCGCGCACACTCATGCCCGAGGCAAACCGGCGCAGCACCTCAAACTCCTTGACCGACAGACTGGCAATCCTCGCCTGCACCGCATCTGAGCGCTCGACGACGCTGGCCGCACCCTGACCGGCTTTGCTGTGCCATTTATCGCCTTTGGCCAACGCACCCAGCGCCAGCGGGATCTCGTTCAAGTCGCCGTTTTTCAAAATAATCCCGCCCACTCCCAGGTCATAAAGTCGCGACAGGATCAGGTTGTTGGTGAGCATGGTCAGTACCAGAATCTTTACCTCGGGAAAGTGCCGGATCAGGTATTCGATGAGCTTGACCCCGTCACCGTATGTTTCATCCCCCGGCATGCTGTAGTCCGTGACCACAATGTCGGGCTGCAAGCGGTGCAACTGCTCGATAAGCTCTGTGGAGGTCTGAGCCTGGCCCACGATCTGATAACGCTCGTCGCGCTCGATCAGCTCGCTTACGCCCATCAGCACAATCGGATGGTCATCTGCTAATACGACTTTTATTTTTGGCACAGGTACATCCTGTCAAAAGAGCGATCACACGGTGAACGGCTCAATCGGTGGCGTGGAAAAACGAAAATATCAGACAGCGGCGACGGCGCGCTTTATACGCGCCAACAACACCTCGATCTGATTGTGCAAGGACTCATCCAGTACATGACCTTCGAGGCGGCGTTCAAGTTCGCCGCAACCTTCGGCCAGCGCATGGGCCTGAACCACTGCCAGTGCGCCCCGGATGCAATGCAGCCGGGCTTTGAGTGCGTCACTGTCGCGCAGCGTTAACGCTTGCTGCGCGGTATTGATATCCGCGCTCATGGTATTGATAAACAAGTCGCGCATCCGAGCACTGACTACAATCGGAGCCTCGACTGCCGCGTGATCGTGATCCATTGCAACGGTTCCGGCCTCAGGCAACGCGTCTCCCGTGCCGATGTCGCAGGCGCGGGTCAACTCGCTCCATAACGTTTGCAAGGTCATGGGTTTGACCATGCGCGCGTTCATGCCGACGGCGATACACCGCTCGCCCTCCTCGCGCATGGCGTTGGCGGTGACCCCGATGATGGGGATGTGGGAATCCTGCTGGCGAATGGCACCGGCCAGTTCGTAACCGTTCATGATCGGCATGTTGACGTCGGTCAGCACCACGTCGAAGGCGTCCGGAGACCACAGGCTGAGTGCTTCCTGCCCGTGGGAGGCCAGCACCACGCGACAGCCCAGCTCTTCGAGCTGTTCTTTAAGGATGGTCTGGTTGATCGGGTTGTCTTCGGCCACCAGCACGCGCAGCGCCAGCTTCTCGCGGCTTAAAGGCACCCGGCCGGTATCGGCAGCGACCCGCCCGAGCTGGGCCAGCATCACCGCCCGCGCCAGCCCGCGAATCATGTGCACACCCACCTGCCACCCTTGGGGCGTGTGCTCGGGTTGCCCGGCACCCGGTACGCCAATCACCCGAGGGCCGTTCCATTCCAGCGACGCATGACGGCCCGGCAGCAAATCCACTAGTACCGCGCCCGGCGACGGGTTGATCGTCCCAGCAGACGCCACCAGTGCCTGTGCGCCCCATCGGTTCAACCAGCCGCAGGTGCTTTCAGCCAACTCGGTGACCGGAGCGCGCACGTAAACCGGCGACGGGCGCAACTGCAAGTCACTGACGGCCGGTAACGTCCCCTCCAGAATCGGTAGGCTCAGCAGCAAACTGAAACTGCTGCCCAGGCCTGGCTCACTGACCACGCGCAGTTGCCCACCCATCAACTCGGACAGGCGCATGCAGATCGACAGCCCAAGCCCAGTACCGCCCGACGAGTGGCCGTTGAACACTTGATAAAACGGTTCGAACAAGCGCTGCTGCTGGGCTTCGGAAATCCCCACGCCGGTGTCGGTGACTTGCCATTGCAACGTCACGTGATGCGTGTCGCGCTGCACCACTTTGAGACGCAGCACCACGCGGCCATAGTCCGTGAACTTGATCGCATTGTTGAGCAAGTTATTCAGGATCTGGCGGATGCGCGACTGGTCGCCATCCAACTGATCGGGTACCTCGGGGTCAATGCAGGCATAGATTTGCAGTCCCTTGCCTTCAGCCGCTGCCGCGTAGGCATCCACCACGTCCTCGACCATGTCGAGCGGGCAGAACCGTCCCGGCTCCAGCGCCATTTGTCCGGCCTCAATCTTCGACACATCCAGAATGTCGCTGATCAACTGCAACAAGGTCGAGGACGAGCGCGAGATGGTGTTCAGGTACACCTGCTGGCGCCTGTCCAGCGGCGTCAGTTCCAGCAATTCAAGGGTGCCCAGCACGCCATACAGTGGCGTACGGATCTCATGGCTCATGGTGGCCAGAAAGGTAGTCTTGGCCTGGCTGGCCTCTTCGGCCTGCTGCCTGGCGCGGGTCAACGCGGCGGCGTCGTCCTTGTGCCCGGTCACATCGCTGAAGGCGCACACAATCACGTCCTGCCCCTGGTAGCGCGTGCTGCCAAAGCTGACGTGCAAATAGCGCCCGCCCACCTCAACGCACGCTTCCCCCATGTCGGCTTGCTGCTCGCGGATCAAGCGTGAGATGTACTGAGAGTTGCCCAGCCACACCTGCGCCCTTTTGTTGGCCAGCAACATCCGGTTATCGGACTGACGCACCACGCACAAACCGGTGGGCGCGGTGTCGATCACTGCGCGGCTGAATATTTCGCTTTCAATCACCTGCCGATGCGCCTGCTCGGCCGGGCGCACCACGCGCAACCGATACCAGCGGTTTACCAGCCAGCCCACGTAAACGCAGAGCAAGGCAACGCCGAAAATACTCAACAACTGCCATTTTGCGTAGTGAAAAAAGCTGTCGTAGCTGATCCGGTACACCGCCGTCCAACGCTCGTCGCCAACGCCGGCGCTGGCGACTTTCATTTCCAGCCCGCTGGAGGTGAAGCGCATGCCGTCGGGCCGCGTGTTGTTTTCATCAAGATGCCCCAGCAACACCGCGCCCGACGGTGCAACCAGAGTCAATTCGTCAAACGCCGGTGTGTCCACACTGGAGGGGGTTTCAGACAGGCGCCGCACATTGATTAACGCGACCAGCAGCACCTCGCGATCATCACCGTCAAGCCGCAGTAACTGGCTCGGCAAATGGATTTTTATAAACCCGAATACCTTGGCGTTGCCTGCACTGACATTGCCCGTATTGGCCCAATACACCTGCCCTTCTTGCAGCGATGATTTGCGCGCCTTGAACAGTTGCAACAATCCTTTGCTGGTTTCCAGATAAGACGCAAGGCTCAGGATCGCCGCATGCCCGCGACGGGCACCGATGGCGGGCACGGCAAGGGTAAATTGATGACCGGACGGCAACAGAAACAATTGCGGTGACGGGACCACCGAGCCCGACCAAAACTCGCTATAGAAGTTGGCCAGGTGCATGCCCAGTGAACAGGCCGTTTGGCTGACCGTCTCGCTCGCGTCGCTCTGTACCAAGTTGAATGGCGTCGAAAACGAATACTCTTTGCCTTCGTAAATATTCACCCCTGCGCCATGAAACACCAACGTGCTTTGCAGCGGGGTGATGTTCTTGGCCAGTACATCTTGTGCGTCATTAACCGCACTGTTGACGTTGCTTAAAAAAAGTTGGTTTTCATTCAGACTCTCTACCAGCCGTGAAAAATGGTAATCAACCTTGTCCACTTCCACTTCCAGCAAACGCTGCAACGCCCACGCACAGGTGCCGACCAGCACGACCGCCACCCCGACCAAAATCAGGACGCCACGGTTCAAGCGCATGGAGCTCAATGCGAGTTTGCCCAGTGAGGTGCCGTCGGTGGTCATGGTACGTCCTGTAATTTACGTGATGGCCTGAAGGGCCCTGGCTCGAAGCTTAGTCGAGCGCAAGCCGGCCAATGCGTGCGGTCTTCACCTTTCAAAACAACGGGATGCCGTGGGTGATGTCAGTGCAGTCGCGGCGGTGCGTCTTCGTGCAGCAGGTGGCCGAAGTGGCCTGATGATACGGCACGCGAGATGAGAAAACCCTGCACCCGGTCACAGTTGAGCTTGCGTAACAAGGCCAGTTCCTCCTGACTCTCAACCCCTTCGGCCACCACTTCGAGCCCCAATTGCCGCCCCAGCCCAACGATACTGGCCAGCGCCGACGCAAGGTTCTCGTTTTCCACACACCCGTGCACCAGCGCACGATCGATTTTCAACTCGGTGAACGGCGTGGACACCAGATTGAAGTACGAGCTGAAACCCTGGCCAAAGTCGTCCTGCGCCAGCCCGAACCCCTTCATGCGCAACCGGCAGGCGCCGGCGTAATACTTGCTGATGTCCTGGGTGGTCGAGCACTCCATCAACTCAAAAGCGAGTTTTGCCGGGATCCCGCCTTCCGCACGCACGTAGTCGTAAAGCGCATCAGCCAGGTCATCGTCGTCGAGTAAATGGGTGGGTAAGTTGATCGACACCGGAATGTCGTAGCCCTGACTGGCCCAGCTCGTCTGGGCAGCAATCGTTTGCTTGATGAACAGCAACAACAGCTCTTTTTCCAGGCCCAGGCTCACCAGCGAGGGCAGGAAATCAGCCGGCATCAGCAACCCCAGTTCAGGATGGACCCAGCGCGCCAGCGCCTCGGCGGCCACGATATGGCCGTCGTGCAGGGATTTTTTCGGTTGGAACCAGGCCTGTAACGCCCCGCTGCTCATGGCGTCACGCAGGGTTTCCCGCGCCAGCGCCAGCGGCACGCGAGCGACGGGTTGTTCGGTGGTGATCAATTTATCCAGCGTGGTCATCAACGTGCGCACCGCCAGCGGCACGACCGGCTTGGACAACTGCCCCACCACGCTCAGCCCCATGCTCTGCGCCACCAGACTGGCGCTGACAATCATCCGCCGCGAGGCCGCGCTCATGATCGCGAGGGCAGGTTTGTGTGGCAAAGACGCCAGCCGCTGAATCAATTGCACGCCGTCCATACCCGGCATCAGCAAGTCGGTGAGCACCAGGTCAAACGGCTGTTTTTGCAGCCACTCAAACGCTTCATTGCCGTCACGGGCTGCTTCGACACGAATATTGCCCAGGTCGCGGAACAGGTTGAGCAAGTATTCATGCTGGAAGGGATGGTCCTCCACAATCAGTACGCTATACGGCATGAGACGTTCTCCCGGTTTGCTCAAGGCAGGTAAATAGGGCACTGAGGCCGAAGGGTTTGACCAAGCATTCATTCATGCCTACTGCCAGACAGCGCTCGCGCTCTTCGTACTGGGCGTTGGCGGTAGCGCCGATGATCGGCACGCAACTATCGCGTTGGCGCAATTGCGTGGCCAATTCGTAACCGTTCATGCGGGGCATGTTGACGTCGGTCAGCACCCGGTCAAAGGTCGACTGTTGCCACAGCGCCAGCGCCTCCAGCCCGTCCGAGGCCAGATCCACCGTGCAGCCCAACTCTTCGAGCTGATCCTTGAGAATCAACTGGCTGATGGCGTTGTCTTCAACCACCAGGACATGCAGGCCCAACGGTTTGTAGACACGCGTGCCCGGCCCGACAGGTCGCGCGTAGGGGCTCAACCCCTGGGCTTGACTGACCGCGCGTCGCAGGTCTTGCAAGTAGCTCAAGTTGACGTGCCATTGCGGCGTTTCTTGCTCGGGCGGGGCACAGCAGACATTGCCACAGGCCACAATCACCGGCCCCGGCCAACCCGGCGCCATGTGCTGCTCGTATTCGCCGGGGTACAGTTCAACCAGCACGGCGCTGCTGTCACTGATGTCCATGCCCGGACGCAACACTTGCGCCCTCGCACCCCAGCGGCACAACCAGCCACAGATGTTCTCGGCCATCTCCTGCATCGACGACACTACAAACACCGTTTCTGGCAACAACTCGACCTGCGCGTTCACGGGCGTCGCTTTGCTCTGCTCAAGGGGCAGGGTCAAGGTAAAGCTGCTGCCGAGCCCCGGCTCACTGACCACTCGCATGCTGCCGTTCATCAAGCACATCAGGCGCTGACAGATCGACAGGCCCAGCCCGGTGCCGGTAATCACGTTGGCGCGGTGGCCGGTCTGGTAAAACGGGTCGAACAGGAACGGTTGGTCTTGCTGCGCGATCCCCTGCCCGGTGTCCGTCACTTGCCACGACACGGTGACGCGCTCGTCGATCCGGCTTTGCACGTTGACCCGCACCACGATCTGCCCGCTTTCGGTGAATTTGACCGCGTTGCTCAACAGGTTGTTGAGGATCTGCCGGATACGCGGGCTATCCCCGATCAATTGATCGGGCAAGTGCGGGTCGATGTGTGCGTACAGCTGTAACCCCTTGCTTTGCGCGGCGGCCGAATAGCCGTTGACCACCTCTTGAATCAGGTCCAGCGGTGCGAATTCATTGACTTCCAGCGCCAATTGCCCGGCCTCGATTTTCGACACGTCGAGCACGTCGCAAATCAGCTGCAACAAGGTCGACGACGAATTCTGAATGGCGTGCAGGTATTCCTGTTGCCGCGGGTTGAGCTGGGTGCGACCCAACAATTCCAGGGTGCCCAGCGCGCCATATAAAGGTGTGCGGATTTCATGGCTCATGGTGGCGAGGAACAGGGTTTTGGCTTCATTGGCCTTGTCAGCCTCCCGCTTGGCCTGCTCCAGCGCCAGTTCGACTTCCTTGTGCGCACTGATATCACTGAATGCGCACAGCAACACGTCTTCGCACTTGTAGCGGGTGGCGATAAAACTGATGTGCAGATGCCTCCCCGCTACCGAAAATTCGTCGATGCGGTGAATGCCGTCGTTGTTGTTGTACGCGTGATCGATCCATTCATGGCACAACTCATCGCGCTCACGGCCGCGCCCCAGCCATTGCTGGGCGAGGGTGTTTTCCAGCACCACGGCACCATTGGCGCGACGCAGCACACACAACGCGACGGGGGCGGTCTGAATTACCGCGCGGCTGAACGCCTCGCTTTCGATCAGGGCCTGTTTGCGGTATATCGCCGGGGTGATTAACTGCCGCTCAATGCGCCGCACCAGCAAACCCATCACGAGCGCACTCCCAAACCCCAGCAGCAGTGCGATCAACAACGACTCGCGCATGGCTCTCAGTAAGTGGCTGAACTCCATCGAATACACCACGTGCAGGTCGGCATACCCCAACTGGTTGCGCATGATCAGGTAATCGGGCAACAGTCCGTCACCGGTAAATCCAAAATGCCGATCACCGGGAAACCGTTGCAGCGCCTGCCGCAGACCGGGGTTCAAGGCACTGGCGAAGATTTCTTCACCCTGGGCATTGAGCACCACAAAGTCACCCGCGTGTTTGCGGTTCATGGCGGCGGAAATATCCGCGCCTTCGATCTCCAGTCCGAGCCAGCCTGACGCCGGGTCACGCTTGTCGAGCAAGGTAAACAGGTACAGCGCCGCGTTTTCTGTCATTACCAGATTCGGTGTGGCGTTAAACCAATGTTCACCGGTGACCGGCGCCTGCGAGTGCTCAAGCGCTTTGAGCTGACGCAATACATCCTGATTCACGGCCACGGGGTTGAGTGCCGCCTGTGTCAGGCGCTCCGCCTGCAAGGCGCTACCTGCCTTGACGTATAGCAGGTTTATTTTTTGGCTGCGCAGGTAATCCAGCTCGCGGGAGGTTTGCCACAGGCTCCACGAATGGGCGCCCTGCCCAAGCACCAGCAGGAACTCGTCGCTGTCTTCTTGCACGTCAAGGGTGACGGTTTTTTTGTTGCGCACCGCCGACAGGCTCAGGTTCTTGAGGAGAATTTCATGGCCGGTAAAAAAGCGCTGGGCTTCGAGAATGGCGCCGCTCATATAGCCGCGACGCGTGGATATCTCACGGTCAAAGCTGGAATTCACATAGACATAGAGCCCGCCGAACAATGAAAGCAACAACGCCACGAAAAAAGAACGCAGCAACGTACGCGCTGCGATTGAGGTCGAGAACGAGGCATCTAACGGACGGAAAAACTGTTTGAGCTTCATGCTGCCAGCCTAGGGAGCCGGCAGCATTTGAAATATCAGACAAACCTTAAAAAAACGGTTCAGCCAAGGCAGGGGGTCAACACCGAAACGTTCAGGCAGCGCACACCGCAGTGAGGTCCAGGCGGCCGTCTTTCATGGGCGGGCACCAGTAATAACCGCCATTGAGCGGGCGGCTGTAGCGGTACAGGCCATCGACGATGCCGTCTTCCATGCCGCTCATGCGGCGCAGTTGCACTTCAAAGGCGTTGAGGGTGCGACCGAAGGCGACAAACATCAGGCCGGATTTGCCGTTTTCAGTCCAGGGCATGGAGCGACGTACGATAAAGGCCTCAGGCGTGAAGCTTTCTTGTGCAGTGCGCTTGACGTGGGCGGACGCCGGCGCGTCGTCCAGTTCCTCGTTGTCGCTCATGCGACGGCCCATGATGTTGTCTTGCTCTTCGCGGGGCAATGCCGCAAAACCGTTCAAGTCATGCTGCCACTGCTGGATGGCCACAAAGCTGCCACCGTCCAGTCCCGCGCCGGCATTGGCGACGATGGCGGCCTCGACCGCCGCGTCGTCAACAGGGTTTTCCGTGCCGTCTTCGTAGCCGGTCAGGTCGCGGTCGGTGCCGTAGCGGAAACCTTCAGTCACTTGCAGCAGGTTGAAAGCAGACGCCAGCGCAGTCTCGATTTTTTGGCTGCGGTGCAGCAGCTCCCCACGGTCATCGCCCAACAGCCACAACCAGAGGGCGTGCTGGGTCGACGGGTTTTCAACCATGGCATTGAGTGCCGGGAAGACGCGCAAGCCTTGGACTTTTGCCCCCAACGCCATTACCAGCGGCGAGCCAAACCCCGCCACCACGCTTTTGCCGTCCACCCACTGCGACAGAACGTCGAGTGCAGCCGGCAATGCTTCTACTGACTTGAGGGCGAAAAACAGGTAACGCGCTTGCGAAGGGATAGGTTTAGCCAGAATGCTCGACTGGTAGAGACTCATAGAAACTCCTTTGGAAAGCGCAGAGTTTACTCCCACCAGTACTTTTTCAGTCACCCGAGGGTTACTTTTCTTAGGTACAACCCTCGCACGTCAATGCTTAGGTCGACAGTTGATTTGCAAATTGTCCGACTGCATCCACTACTTTCTGGGCGCCGTCCTGAATCTCGACAATTACCGTGCCCGCCTCCGCCGCCAGCGCCAACCCTTCTTCCGCTTGCAGCTTGCCGTCGGCCATCAAGGTCACGGCATCACGGGCCATGTCCTGGTTTTGACGCACCACGTTGATGATCTCTTCAGTGGCCTTGCTGGTGCGCGATGCCAATTGCCGCACTTCGTCTGCCACCACCGCAAAGCCGCGCCCTTGCTCACCCGCGCGGGCGGCTTCAATGGCCGCATTAAGCGCCAGCAAATTGGTTTGCTCAGCAATGCCGCTGATGGTTTTGACGATGCTGCCAATTACCTGCGACTGATCGTTCAACGCCTCAATGCCATTGCCTGCCTGCTGCATGTGTTTGGCCAGGTCGCGCATCACCTCGACCGCCTGGGTCACGACTTTAGTGCCGCGCTGGGCGCTTTCATCCGTTTGCAAGGAGGTGCTGTAAGCAATGCTGGCGGCCTCGGAAACCGCTTGTTCCTGATGGATCTGATCGGTAATCACCGTGGCGAATTTGACCACTTTGTACAGCGTGTTATTCGCGTCCCGCACCGGGTTGTACGAGGCCTCGAGCCAGACATCACGACCATGACTGTCGATACGCTGGAAACGACCGGCAACAAATTCACCGGCATTCAGCCGCTTCCAGAACGCCTGATACGCCTCGCTGCCCTGCTCCTGAGGTGTGCAGAACATACGGTGGTGCTTGCCCTGAATCTGCGCCAGGGTGTAACCCATGCCTTGCAGAAAGCGATCATTGGCGGTCAGGACTTCACCCTTGAGGTTGAACTCGATCACGGCTGTGGAGCGCAATAGCGCACTCATCAGGTTTTCATGATCGCGGGAAGCTTCGATGGTGCGCGTCAGGTCGCTGGAGAAAATTGAAATCCGCAGCACACGGCCGCTGGAATCCAGAATCGGCTGCATGATCGAGCGCAGCCACGCCTCCTGCCCATCACCGCGTAGCAACCGCACGGTGCCGCTGAAATGCTCGTTGCGGGTCATCGCTGTTTTGAACCGGCGGTAATGCTCGTCATTTTTCAGGTATACGGGCACCAGGTCGTCAATGTGTCGCCCAACCAGCGAACAGTTGGCGTAGAGCATTTCTTGGGTAAAGTTGTGGTTGGCGGTCTCGATCCGTCCGTCCGCTCCAAGCGAGAGCACCAGCATTTCACTGTCCAGACTCTCCTTGACTTGCTGGAGGCTGGACAATTCTTCACGAAGAGCCGATAGCTCTTGCTTCAAGCGTTTGTTAAACATGGAGTACCTGATGAAAGGGATGTCTGCGTAGAACGAGATCGGCGCCAAGCCGATTTTCTGGAGCCAGTGAGACGACCGGCCATCAAATAAATTCAGCCTTTTTATGGATCCACATCAATCAGACGATTGATAGCAACGGACCCAGTGATCCGGCGCTCATTTTGAGTGAATTTTTTGAACGCCAGAGACTCACTTATTCAATACAGGGAGATCTATCTGAATCATGAACTCGGCAAAATTATTCATTATTGATTACACGCTGCATGGCAAGCCCAAGTCATTCATCATCCGCCATGCCGCGCTGGACAATGTCACGGCCTGGTACTGGGCGGGGTGTGATGCAGGCGTTGAACGTATTGCCCGCAATGAGCGTGAAGCGGCCAAAAAGCTGGATCGTGCGCAAATGGAGAGAAAAGGCATTGCCAACGTCAAGTGGCGCCTGGCTTCAACATGAGAGGCAACCGCGCAAACGCGCAGTCCACGACTGCGCGGGTCTGCACTCAGCTCATTTAGCGTTTTTCGCCGCAATGGCAACCACTGGATGATGCACACCCCTGGCCGTCAGGATGATGATCGGCGCACGCCTTGCAGCAGTAATGTTTACCGTCCCGCTCTACCCCTTGAGTACCGACTTTGCAATGACAGGTCGGACAATCACACGTTTGCTCTTTCATCGTGAACTCCATGTTGTCAGGTCGTTTCACCACGGCAGGATTGCCGCGTACAGGCAGTGACTGTAGACCGGTTGCGAGGGTTCAAAGCGTCTGCCCATCGGAAATTCCCCCGGATTGATTTACTGTGTGCGCCGTCGCCATTGATGCCTTGAAACAAAAAAGGCTGCGCGAGGCGTCACCATAATCATAAGAAAAACGAGGTAGTTCCCATGGCCGCTGAGATTGAATCCAGCCGTTATGCCCGCTTTGCCCTGCGCTGCTCCAATTGGGCAGAACGCTGGTTCCCTGATTCTTGGGTGTTTGCCGCCGTCGCCGTGATCACCGTGGCGCTGGCCACCATGGCGATGGGTGCCAAACCCACCGATGCCGCGATGGCGTTCGGAGACGGGTTTTGGAGCCTGATCCCTTTCACCATGCAAATGGCCTTCGTCGTGATTGGAGGTTACGTGGTGGCCAGTTCACCGCCAGCGGTCAAACTCATCGACAAACTGGCGCACGTCCCGAAAAACGGCCGACAGGCGGTGTGCTGGGTCGCGCTGATTTCGATGGTTGCGTCGTTGCTCAACTGGGGGTTGTCGTTGGTGTTCGGCGGGTTGCTGGTGCGCGCGCTGGCCCGCCGCACGAACCTGCGCATGGACTACCGCGCCGCCGGTGCAGCCGCTTATCTGGGGTTGGGTGCCGTGTGGGCGCTGGGCCTGTCATCTTCGGCGGCCCAGTTACAAGCCAACCCGGCGAGTTTGCCGCCCTCGATTCTGGCGATTACCGGGGTAATTCCGTTCACTGAAACCATCTTCCTGTGGCAATCCGGTGTGTTGCTGGCGGCGCTGGTGGTGGTGTCGCTCATCGTTGCCTACGCCACGGCGCCAGGACCGGAATCTGCCCGTGATGCGGCGGCCTGCGGTGTTGATCCGGCCTTCAGCCTGCCCACGTTGCCAGAACGCACACGGCCCGGCGAGTGGCTGGAATACAGCCCGGTGCTGACCCTTTTGCTGGTACTGCTGGCTGCAGGCTGGCTGTTCCATGAGTTCTCGACCAAACCGGCGATCAGCGCCATTTCAGGTCTCAATACGTACAATTTTTTGTTTCTGATGCTCGGTGCACTGCTTCACTGGCGCCCGCGCAGCTTTCTGAATGCGGTGGCCAGCGCGGTGCCAACCACCACCGGGGTGTTGATCCAGTTCCCGCTGTACGGCTCGATTGCAGCCCTGATGACCGTGGTCAAAGGCACTGACGGCGAAACCCTGGCGCATCACATTTCCACGTTTTTTGTGCAAATCGCCTCCCACGACACCTACGCCGTCCTGATGGGCGTGTACTCCGCAGTGCTGGGCTTCTTCATTCCGTCGGGTGGCGGCAAGTGGATTATTGAAGCGCCTTACGTGATGCAAGTTGCCAATGACCTGGAATACCACTTGGGCTGGGCGGTACAGATTTACAACGCGGCCGAAGCGCTGCCGAATCTGATCAACCCGTTTTACATGCTGCCGCTGTTGGGCGTACTGGGCTTGAAAGCACGGGACTTGATCGGCTTTTCGTTCGTGCAGTTGCTGGTGCATGCGCCGCTGGTGCTATTTTTGCTGTGGGCGCTGGGGACGACACTGACTTACCTGCCGCCTGTGATGCCGTAAAACCCTCGCCCTGTCCCTCTCCTTTTGGGAGAGGGGCAGGATCAAGGAACAACTAGACAGGGTTAACTGGACGCAAACGGTACTGGGGCGGCAATTGGTCCAGACCGCTGATGGTCGTGTTCAAGCTCTTCCAGCGACCATCCTTGATCCCGTAGATGCACCCATGTACCGACAGACTCTGCCCGCGGTGCCAGGCATTTTGCACAATGTTGGTATGACCAACGTTGGCCACCTGCTGGATCACATTGAGCTCGCACAAGCGATCAACCCGCTCTTCTTCAGTAGGCAACTGCGCCAGCACTTCACGGTTTTCGTAATACAGGTCGCGGATCGAGCGCAGCCAGCCGTCGATCAATCCCAATTGCTGGTCCTTCATCGAAGCACGCACGCCGCCACAGCCGTAGTGGCCAGTGACCAGAATGTGTTTGACCTTCAATACATCCACGGCGTACTGAATCACCGACAAGCAGTTCAAATCGGTGTGCAGCACCACGTTGGCCACGTTACGGTGCACAAACAGATCGCCGGGCAACATGCCGACGATCTCGTTGGCCGGCACGCGCGCATCCGAACAACCAATCCATAGGTATTCCGGCGTTTGCTGGCGGGCCAGTTTGGCAAAAAATTCGGGATCTTCCTGCTTGATCGCATCAGCCCAACGTTCGTTGTTATCAATCAGGTCTTGTAGTTCGTTCATACGGTAAGGCCTCAAGAGTTGATGCGCAGGTATGACAGCCGACCGATGGCCGGGGTCACGTGGGCAAATGCCAAATCCAGTGGTCAATCGGGTGGAATCTTCAAGCTTAGCTACAGTCCACCGTATCAAGGCCCCACAGTATGAGGATTTACCATGACCGATTCACGTCGCCCGTTCGGGGCAGAAGAACCATTGGACATCGACGACACCGAAGACCGCATGGGCTCGGTTGAGCCGCTGGATTTCGATGATCCCGAAGATACTCACGAGCCGCTGACCGACTTGGTGACAGATGAGGAATACGCACGTCACATTGCCCCTCATCGCCCGCGTAATCGGGAAGTGAGCGGTGCTGCGCTGCCGGGGCGCGATTCGAGCCCGGATGATCTGGACGCCGACATGCTAACGCCCGAAGACGGTGCCCGTGATGCATATGAAGCACTTGAAGAACAGGGCGGCGCGGCAGACTGGGATTTGAGCGTTGTGAATGAAGACGAGATCGGCGCAGGCCGCGGGCTGGATGAGGCTGAGCTGGCGGATATAGATCCGGTGGGCCGCAAAAAACGGTGAGTCCCTCTTTTGTAGCCGCTGCTCGACAGCGGCTACAGGGTGTGTGAATCAATCCACCAGCGTACACGCCATGACCACTGCATCTTCACGCCCGCCCACTGCCGGGTAGTAGTCGCGACGACGGCCGATTTCGTTGAAACCATAACGTTCATACAGCTTGAACGCAGCCGTATTGCTGTCGCGCAGTTCAAGGAAGCACTCGCGAGCGTCATGTTGATACGCGATCGACATCAGGTGTTCCAGTAATTTGAGCCCCAAGCCACGGCCCTGGCTTTCAGGTTTTACCGTGATGTTGAGCAGGTGTGCTTCATCCAGAATAATTTGCACCACGCCGTGACCGACTTGTTGCTCGCCTTCGAACATCAACCAAATGTGATATTTGCCCAACCCGTCGAGGAAAATGCCCCGCGTCCAGGGGTGGCTGAAAGCGGCATATTCGATTTTCAACACCGCATCGAGGTCCGCCTCGGTCATCGGGCGGAAAGTTACAGCGTCACTCATTGATTGGTTTCCAGCGCGCCATCAGCCGGCGCATGGCTTGCCACACATCCGCTTTGCGTTGTGGCTCATCCATTAAGAGTTCAAGGCCCGGCAGCGCCCAGACGCAGCCCAGCCCTTCAATTTCCAGTTCGCGGTTATAGGCCTCGGCGTTGGCTTCGCCCGCAAAGCGCACGGCCGGTAAACCGATCAGCCACAAACAGGCACATTCTGCGTCTTCAAGGCGTGCCATCAGGAAACCCTGCACAAATTCGCGGGCGGCCTCCGGGCCTTGATCGACATTGCCACGGCGCAGCAAAGGCCAGCGAATCGGCTCGCCAATGATTTGCGGGCTGTCAGGTAAACCGGCAGCGCGCAGCATGTCTTTAAGTAACAGGTAAGCCGGATCGCGGCTTTGGAACGCGCCGCCTGTGGGTAACTCCACCAGCACCAGGCAGCGTCCCGCTCGCAGCAGTTGCAAGGCAAAACGCGGCGCTGGCAGGGGCACCACTTTGGCGACCACGGGCGGTTTTTCGGCTTCAGTCACCGGAGCGCTCGTCGCACGCGGGGCGACGGACGGGCGAGGCACTTCAATCTTCGGCCGTTCGACAGGTTTGCTCGGCACCACTGCCACGTTGGCTGGCGGCGCCATCACAGGTGCTGCGGGCGGCTCGGGGAGCACCAGCAGTTCGGGCCGCGAGGGGGCGGCGAACGGTAACTCAGTGCGGGGTAACCACGTAACCACCTGCATGGCAGTCAAATAAGCGCGGCGGCGGGACTCGTTCAACAAGGGTCGGCCATCTGTGGATAACTAAAGAACGGGGATTCTACCGCCCTTCTGCCCTTCCCGCCCGCAGTTGATCGCTAAACGGTGGACGCGCGATCCGGGAGGCGGATCGCCAAGGGAAGATGTGCGCAGTACAATCGCCGCCTTTCATTGCCAATCGACCGGCCCTCCCATGATCGAACCCAAGCGCGTTTTACGTGCCCTTGCCGAACACTGGGCACTCCTTGAGCCCTTGTGCGAACACTTCGACCAAGGCACGTTGAGCCTCAGCGAATTGCGCCTGCAACTGGCAGCGCACCAGTTGGACAGCACCCCGCAAGACATCACGAACGTGCTCGACAGCTGGATCCGACTCGACATTCTGGTGCCGGTCGCCAAAAGCCCGAACCGCTTCGAGCTCAATGCACAAATCCATGATTTCCTGGCCTATTTGCGCCGTGAGCACCGCCTCGGCCTGTGCCTGGAAATCGAAGCCTACCTGCGCCATCTGGAGCGTCTGGCGGGTTATATCCAGGATGCGTTCGACATCCGCGACGGCAATGACCTGGCGCGCCAGCTGCGCTTGCTGGATATGCGGGTGCGCGATGTGCTGAAAAAACTGGCCAACGATGAACAGGCCCTGGTGGCCGTGGCAGAGCGCGCCAAGACCAGCGACCGGCAGATCCCGTTGCGCCAGCGTTACGCCGAGGTGCTGGCCACGTGGGATGAATACGTCGAGCCGATGATTCAGCTGGTCAACGCCGACGGCGCCTTTGAGCAAGGTGTGCGCAAGGTCGAAAACGTGCTGCTGCGCATGCTCAGCGAGCAGCAACGCCTTGGCCATCTGGTGGACGACGACATGCTGCTGCGTACCCACGCGCGCATCCTCGAAATGCAAACCAGTGCTCAACTGACCCTGCGTCATGCCCGTGAGTTATTGCTGCCATTGCGTGAAGAGGCCCGGCGCCACAATGCCGTGACCCGCGGCGCGGCGCTGGCACTTGCCGCCATCCGCCGTAAGGGCCTGGACGCGGTACCGCAAGCGGCGATGCCGATGTTCACCCGCCCTCAAAGTACGTTCTTGGGCAGCGCCAGCCAGGTCGAAGCGTATGTGTATGCGCTGGCACGTTTTGAACCCAAACCGGCGCGCTTCCCCAAAGCGCACAAAACCCAAAAAGGCGGTGAAGCCCCGAAAGCCCCGCGCACGGTCAAGGAAATGCTGGACCGTTGTAGCGATGCGCTCCCCATGCCGGACTTGATGAGCTGGCTGCTGACCCAGGAACCTGAAGGCGACACCGACGAATTGCTGTACTGGTTTTCGCGCCTGTCGCGAGAAAAACGCTTCGTGCGCGAGCGTCTCGAACGCCGCGAGTATCACACCCACGAACACATGGTCAGCCTGCGCTCTTTCGCCCTGCTGTCACGTAGCGAAGACGCAACCGAGCCTACTGCGAGCCCTCTCCATGCATCTTGATCTGTCCGAACTGTCCCAACTGGCACCGATTTTTCGCGAACTGTTCAAGGGGTATCACGTCAGCCGACGCGACCCTGAGCTGTATGCGCAGTTGTCGAATTTCCAGGATCAATACCGCGCGCTGTTCAAAGCGCTGGGCTTTGAGTTGGTGTGTGATACCCGTGGCTTTTATTACTTCGTTCCCGACACCGCCACCGCGCAGGTGAACAAAACCGCACAGCGTCTGGCGCTGTTCACCTTCATCATTGTCGAGCACCTGGCCGATCAGGGCCGCGACCCGATTGCCGTGCTCGATGGCGGCAGCTTGGGGCGCGATGAACTGCCCGCGCTGCTGGAAAAATACCGCGACCTGTTCGTACAGGCCGAGGTCACCACTCAGGACGAGCTGGAGGAGAAGATCATGCGCCGCATGACCCAGCTCGGCTTTGCCGGTGAAGAAAACGGCATTTACCGCTTTCTGCCGCCGATGCACCGCTTTCTGGATGTGTGCCTGTCGGTGCAGCAGGACCGCGATCTGGCCGCCAGCCTGCACAGCATCTTGCCGCTGCCGACGCCCGTACTGGCCGGTGACGACCCCGAGGTCGAGGAAGAAGACGAAGAAGCCGCACTGGCGCGTGCCATTGCCGCCGAGCAACAGGAGATGGATGCATGAGCCAGGAACGCTACGGAATACGCCGTTTTGCCTTGTTGAACACTGCCGGTTACAGCCTCGGGCTGTTCCCGCTGGAACACCCGCTGTCGGTGTATGGGGCCAACAACCTCGGCAAATCGGCCTCGATCAACGCCTTGCAGTTCCCGATTCTGGCGCGCATGTCGGACATGAGCTTCGGCAAGTACAGCCTCGAACAATCGCGGCGTTTTTACTTTGCTTCCGACACCAGCTACATCCTCGTCGAAGTCTCGTTGCCCCACGGCCCTCACGTGATTGGGGTGGTCGGCCGCGGCCCGGGGGGCGGTTTCGGGCACCAGTTTTTTGCCTACGCCGGTCAACTGGATCTGGCGCACTATCAAAAAGATGACACCTGCCTGCGGCAAAAAGAGTTGTTCAGCAACCTTGAGCGCAACGGCCTTAAAGCCTACGAGCTCAAACCCGATGAACTGCGACGTCTGCTGGTGGGCGGCCATACGTCGATCCCGCTGGACCTGACGCTGATTCCACTGCGTTCTACCAGCGAGCAAAGTCTGAAAACCTTCCGCGCGCTGTTTATCAACCTGTTGCACATGCGCGAAATCACTGCGGCCAAACTCAAGCAACTGTTTCTCGATGCCTTTGAGCACAGCCTGCGTTCGGGCAGCGTGGATTACATTGCCGCCTGTGAAGAAGCCTTCCGCGATGTGCGGCGCATGGAACAGGACTACAACGCACTGGTCGGTGCCGGACCGCTAGTGGAGTCGCTGGGGGCCGGTGTGCGCCAGCGCGACCTGCTGCGCGGCAAGTTGCATCGCTTGTCACCACTGCTGGACTCGTTGCTCGGCACTTGGCAGGACTATTGCGGAGCACGCAAAGAAGAGCTGCTGATCCAGTCCGAACACTACCGCAATGAGCAAGACGCACTGCAAAACGATCAGCGCAGCAGCACTCAGGAGTTGATGCGCCTGGAGCGTGAGATTGCCAGTATCCAGCGCTGGCTGGGTGAGCTTTCCGTGCTCAAGCACCGTTTCGCTCTGGTCGATGATGTGAAAGTGCTGGAGCAGCAATTGCTCGCGGCCAAGGACGCCCACGACGAACTGGCCGGTGCCTTGGCGCAATCGCGTCAGTTCAGTGCCGAAGACCTGGACGAACGGGTCCGGGACCTGGAAAAACGCCTCAAGTCGGTCAAGCAGCAACTCGATCACGCCGACAACAACAGCTATGCCCGCCTGCGCGAAGAGTTTTCCCAGCAGGACGTTGAGCGCCTGATGCGCCTGTTCAACAGCGCCCTGTTCAGCCTGCCGCTGGGTGAGCACGGGATTGCGCTGGACGACAGCAACGCGTGGGTCAAGTCATTGGAGATGATCCTCGACGGCTTCAAGGGCGAGCGCTTTGAAGCGCCGGGGTTATCTATCGACCTGAGCCACATCGAGCCACCAGCCTTGCAAGCGCTGGCTGACCGGGCAGCGTTGCGCGACCAGAAAGAGCGTCTGGACAAAGAGCTCAAGCAGCTTAAAACCCAGCAGGCCGTGACGTCTGATCGGGCAGCGAGCAAGAGCGAAGCCGAGTCGCTTTACCAACAGGTGCTTGACGCGCAAAAGGCGCTGGAGGATTTCCGCCGCAGCCAGACGTTAAGTGCCGAGGAAGGCGAAAAACTCGAACAACTGGCCCAGGCTGAGGCCGCGCAGGACGAGTTGAAACGCTCCAGTGATGCCTTCACTGAGCGCGTTCAGCAGCTGTCGGCCAAGCTGCAACTGGTTGCCCGTCAACTGGGCGACATGGAAGCCAAACAGCGCACACTGGATGACAGCTTGCGTCGCCGTCAGTTACTGCCCGCCGACCTGCCGTTCGGTACGCCGTTCATGGACCCGGTCGACGACACCATGGACAACCTGCTGCCCTTGCTCAACGACTACCAGGACACTTGGCAGGGCTTGCTGCGCTGTGACGGCCAGATCGAAGCGCTGTATGCCCAAGTGCGCTTGAAAGGCGTCGCCAAGTTCGACAGCGAAGACGACATGGAACGCCGCCTGCAACTGCTGATTAACGCTTACGCGCACCGTACCGAAGAAGCGCTGACCCTGGGCAAGGCACGTCGTGCCGCCGTCACCGACATCGCCCGCACCTTGCGCAACATTCGCAGTGACTACGACAGCCTTGAGCATCAACTGGCGCTGTTTAACCGCGAGATCAACAAGCGCCAGGTGTCCAACCTGCAAAGCTTCCGCATCGTATTGGCGCCCAATAAGGAAGCGCTCAAGCACATCGATCAAATTATCCACAGCGCCGGCCAGTACGAAGAAGGCGAAACCCTGTCGGTGTTCGACCTCAGCCAAAGCGCCGAGCAGGACAACAAAAACGAGGAAGCCAAGGAGTATTTGGCACGCCTGGTGGCCGCCAACCATAACCAGCTGGGCCTCAAGGACTTGTTCGAGCTGGCGTTTGAGATCACCAAGGTCAATGGCCAGCCGGTGATCCACACCGACATTGACGGCGCTGCGTCCAACGGCACCACCATGACCATCAAGGCGCTGACCAACATGTATTTGTTGTTGCACTTGATGGACCGCGACCTGGCCGGGCGCATTCGCCTGCCGTATTACTTGGACGAGGCGGCGGACATCGACGAAAAAAACCAGACCGCGCTACTGGAAACCAGTTTGCAACTGGGATTTGTGCCGATTCTGGCCAGCGTTAAACCGCAGGTCTGCGCTCATGTCGCTATCGACCTTGAAGGCGGCAGCGGGCCTAACGGGATTTATATCGATGAGGACGACTGGAAGTACATTCGCCGCCATGACGAAGCACACTCCGTGAAGCCCATAAACGCGGCATTGCCTGAGCTGGACGAAGCCTGAGGCTAATTACCTGTAACCGAAAACCGCGATCCCGGATCGCGGTTTTTTTTCCCCTTCGACACGTGCTTTATAACCGCACGCGATAACGCAAAAAATGACTTCCCGCAACAGGCCTTAGAACACTATTGAGCAAAATAAAAATATATTTTAAATTTCAGAAAATTCCTACCTGACATCAATCAATCAAACGGCAAACTGCCAACAGATAATTAAAAAGCCTTAACACCTTTAACAAGGAAAACAACAGATCTCCCCACACCATCACCGCCTAACCGACGAATGTTGCAAGCAGCAATCAAGCCAGAATAAATACACGGAGGGACAGAATTAACGTTTAAACTTTGCATTATTAAACAGCGCTTTGCTTTCACAACTTGTGAGCATTGAAGATAAAGCCTACAAGAACCTCTTGAGAAGTTGTAGGAGACATCATGCGTAAAGCCCTTATCGTAGACGACCATCCCTTTATTCGAAGAATCGTCAGATTGGTACTTGAAAAAGCCAACTTCCATATCGCCGCTGAAACAGACAATGGCGCCACCGCGCTGGATCTGGCGCGCTCCCATGTGCCGCATTTGATCGTGCTTGATCTTTCAATGCCCAAGCTCGACGGGCTTGAAGTCCTGAAGCGATTAAATATTCTCGGCTTGCCTATTAAAGTACTGGTTCTAACGTCAAAGGGGTCTGCGTTTTTCGCTGATCGCTGTATACGCGCAGGCGCCATCGGCTTCATTGAAAAAACCGAAGATGTCGAAGCGTTGACCGTGGCGATTAATCACGTCATGAATGGCCGCATTTATTTAAATGACTTGAATGCCAATGTCGCAACCGCTGACAACGACACCCCCAGCGACCTACAACTTATTAAAAAACTGTCTGACCGTGAGCTGCGCACACTTCAATACCTGGTGTCGGGTTACTCGAATAAAAAAATCTCTGAAACCATGCTGTTAAGCGAAAAAACCGTCAGCACTTATAAGACACGCGTCCTGAACAAACTCAACATTAAGTCCGTGGTGTACCTGGCTGAGTTTGCCAAACGCAATAATTTGGTCGAATGAAGAACGTGTCTGCCCGGCGATATCTGCCCTTGTGTTTGTCGCTGTGCATGACCTCAGTCAGTCAGGCCGGACCGGTTGATTTGCAGTTATTGGCCCGTTCGCAAATCGACATCCTGCCTCTGGCGCTAAGCGAAGGTGACCGGCAGTGGTTAAGCGGTAAAGCTGCCCTGACGCTGGGCACCTCCGCACCCGACTATCCGCCCTTCGATATCTCCACAGGCAGTGATTACTTTGAAGGCGTAACGGCAGACTATGCCGGGCTTCTCAGCCACCTGCTGCAAGTCCCGATCAAGGTGTCTCGGTACGAAACCCGGGGCGACGTTATTTCAGCGTTAAAAAAAGGCGAAATTGACCTGCTGGGGACCGCTAACGGGTATGAGATGGCGGACCCGCAACTGGTCTTTTCTTCCTCGTATGCGCTGGACACGCCGGTACTGGTGACACGGATGGGCGATGACCCAAGGGCAAAACTGCTGCCCGATGGCCTGCGCCTGGCCATGCTGTATCACTACCAGCCGGTGGAGGAAGTCAAAGCTGCGTACCCGCAAGCCGACGTGCAGCTGTATGCGTCCACGCTGAGTGCCATTGGCGCCGTCGCCTTTGGTCAGGCTGACCTGTATCTGGGAGACGCGATCAGCACCAATTACCTGATCAACAAAAACTACCTGAACAACGTTTACCTCAAGGATTTCTCCACCCTTGAGGGGCATCCCTTTTCGTTTGCCGTGCATCACCCCAATCCGCGCTTGCTGCGGCTGATCAATGCGGCCATGGCGCGCATCCCCAGCGACGAGCAGTATGCAATCCTGAGCCGTTGGGGCGTCAGCGGGATGAGGTTCGAAGGTCGCGGCCCCCTGAACTTTTCACCCGCCGAACAACGCTGGATCGATCAAAACCCGCGCCTGAAAGTCGCCATTACTGAGGATTTTTTGCCTTTCAACTTTTATGACGAGCATGGAATCTTCAGCGGCCTGGCAGCCGACTTGCTGGCCAAGATCAGTGTGCGCACCGGGATCAAGTTTGATCTGGTACGCAGCCAGTCGGTCAGCCAGTTAACCGAACTGATTAACCGGGGCGAGGCCGACCTGACCCCAGCCTTTACGCCCAGCAGCTACAGACAAGATGTGCTTAGGTTTACCAAACCCTATCTCACCACGCCCTTTGTATTGGTCACGCCATTAAAACCCGGAAGCCCTGCCACGCTGGATGAGCTGCAGGGTAAACGGGTAGCGCTGGTGGCCGATAGCCTGATGCAGGCGTATCTGGATCAGCACTATCCCGAGGTTAATCTGGTGCCTGCGCCCAACTCGGCGCACGCATTGGCAATGGCCGCGAAAGGGGACGTTGACGGCGCCATTAACTCCTTGATCAGTGCCCGCTATTTGATCAAACAGCAATACAGCGGCCGCCTGCGAATACGCAGTACCGTCGGTGTAGCCCCTGCGCAGTTCGCTCTGGCCACCAACCCCGGAGCCCACGAGCTGTACTCGATTCTGGGCAAAGCACTGACCAGTATTTCACCCGAAGAAATGGACACCATGACGAACCGCTGGCAAAGCGCGGTGGTTCTGGACAATCGCTACTGGGTCCGCAATCGGTCCACAGTTATAAAAGTGACACTGGTACTGCTGGGCATACTGACCGTGGGCATTGTGTGGATTGCTTACTTGCGCGGGCTGGTGCAAAAACGGGATCACGCCGAGCGCGCGTTAAATGACCAGTTGGCATTCATGCGCACCTTGATCGACGGCACACCGCATCCGATCTATGTGCGCGACCGCGAAGGACGGCTATTGATTTGCAACGAGGTCTATCTGCAAGCCTTCGGTGTCAGCCGCGACGCGGTCATCGGCAAAAATTTGCTGGAATCCACCTTCAGCCCCGAGGACCAGAGCCGGATTTACCACACGGACTACTTGCAGGTGATGCAAGAGGGCTGTCCGGTGCTGCGCGATCATTCATTGACCTTGCCCGATGGCAAGGTACTGACCATTTATCACTGGGTGCTGCCTTACCGCGGCAGCGATGGCGCCGTCATGGGCATCATCGGTGGCTGGATCGATATCAGTGAACGCCAGCAATTGGTCGAGCAACTCAAAGAAGCGAAAAACCATGCCGACCAGGCCAACCTGGCCAAGAGCGACTTTCTGACCACCATGAGCCACGAGATCCGTACGCCAATGAACGCTGTGATCGGGATGCTTGAGCTGGCCATGAAAAAAGCCGAACAAGGTGTGGCCGACCAGGCCTCGATTAACGTGGCCTCCGAAGCTGCGCACGGATTGCTTGAGCTGATCGGAGACATTCTGGACATCGTGCAGATTGAATCCGGGCGTATATCGCTGAACCAGCAACGCACGCATTTGATGACCCTGGTTCAATCCACCGTGCGCGTATTTGAAGGCATGGCACAACAAAAAGGGATACAGATGAGCGCCGAGCTGGACCCGAAAATCAATCTTGATGTTTTGATTGACCCGCTGCGCTTCCGGCAGATTCTGTCCAACCTGCTGAGCAACGCCATCAAGTTCACCGATGCCGGTCAGGTACGCTTGAGCGTGCGGGCCACATGGTCTGAAGACGGTGAGCGGCTTCAACTCTATGTGCAAGTTGAAGACACCGGCATCGGCATTTCCACCAGCGATCAAAAACGCTTGTTCAGCCCTTTTTCCCAAGTCAACACCCGCGCGCAAAAGCCCGGCGGGTCAGGGCTCGGGCTGATGATTAGCCGTCAGCTCTGCGACTTGATGGGCGGCACACTGACGCTCAAAAGTACCGTGGGTAAAGGCACCTGCATCACAATGCAATTCGACATCGTGACCTTGCTGTCGCAAACGCCCGCCGCGCCAGCGCCCCGCGTGCCTTCACGCAATGCACGCCCGCTCAAGGTCTTGGTGGTTGATGACTACCCGCCAAACCGCAAGTTACTGACGCAGCAATTGGGGTATTTGGGGCACTCGGCGATGGAGGCTGAAGACGGCGCCCAAGCACTGAAAATATGGAGAAGCCGTCACTTCGACATGATCATGACCGACTGCGCCATGCCTGTGATGGATGGCTACGAGCTGACCCGCGCCATCCGCGCCGAGGAAGCAGCAGGTCATGGGGCGGCAATCCTGATCGTCGGTTTTACTGCCAATGCCCAAATTGGAGAAGCCAAACGCTGTCTGGCAGCGGGAATGAATGATTGCCTGTTTAAGCCCATCAGCTTGCAGAGCCTTGAAGCCCGCTTGGCAAGTGCAGACCGTACGCCTCTGGATCTGCCTAACCATGACGATGTGTCAGGCGCTAGCCCACTGATTGATCTCGAAGCCCTGGAGCATTTGACCGGGGGCGACGCGCATGCCTTGAAGAGCCTGCTGGAGCCTTTGATTGACAGCCTGGAAGACGACATGGGCGGTCTATTGAACGCATTCACCAAAAACGATTTGCCGGGCTTGAGCGAAATTGCCCATAAGGTGAAAAGTGGCGCCCGCATGATCAAGGCGACGCACTTGGCCCACTGCTGTGAAGGGCTTGAGCGGGCCTGTCTCAGCCCTGAGTGGAGCCATTTGGCGCAACGGGTTGACGAACAATACGAAGCGATGGCGCAAGTATTGGAGGTTATTGAGGTGTACCGGGTGTGAAAAGCCTTCGTCCCGCTAACAGGGCTCAGGACGAAGGGGTTTGCATTAACAAGAGACGGCCCGTCGATGACTCATGGCAAGCCCATCACCAAGGTTGCACTGCCTGTAAATGCTCCCGTCGTAGGCACGCTGCCGGGTTTACGAACGAGAACAAACTCCAGATTGTCGCCGCCCCCACTGTTGCTGATATAGGTATTGAACCAGCCTTCGGGTCTCACGAGCGCGCCATTACGCAACAACCCAGTCCCCACATTAGGATTGCTCATGTACAGGACGTCGCGGCTAAACGATGCCGAATAACCTTTCATGGTGATCTTGATGGGTAGCGTGATACCCGGATCCGGGCATGAATAATTCAAACGAACGGCTTTACGAATCGGCGTATTCGAGACGGACTCTCCGATGCGCGTACGGTCTACATTACTGAAGTCTACGGTGATGGGATAATTCCCATTAATCGTGCAGGTGGAAGGTTCAATGACAAGCCGGTTATTGGCAATAAGGTTGATACGCACAAGGGGCACCGGCGGTTTGCCCGTATTATTGGTTTGCCTTAACTGTATCGTTCCCAGCAGATCGTTAGTTTCTATATTAATTGGACTGCCCGGACTGCCACGCGTGATGATATACATATACGTATTCAAGTTAGCGGCCATGTCATAGTTATACAACGTCGCAAGGAGTATCTCCGGAACAGGCGCATTATAATCCGCACTGCGGATATTCAATCCTATGTTATAGCCCGCTAATTTAGGCCCAGGGACAATCCCCCCCATGGTGGTATGCCAGAAATCCCTGGCCGAACTGGGGAGGCCGCTATCCCGAGAAAACCTGCATTCCAGCGAATACCCCTCGAGCATAATGCGCTTTGAACTCGCTGACAGCTGCACGTGAACCTTGATATCAAGCGAATTATTGGAAGGCATACTTTTCCACTGTCCTCCATTCACCCGGCATTGTGAGGCGAACGCTGACATACCAAACAACAGTAAAAAAAAACCGATTGTATATTTCATTTAAGGCTCTCATTTAAGAACGCGTTGAAGTAACCATTGTTATAAGTGCCCACGCTGCTCAACATCAAAGCGAGTCAAGCGGGGGGCCGTACGCCCCTGGATCTGCCCAACCATGACGATGTTTCAGGCACTAGCCCATTGATTGATCTCGAAGCCCTGGAGCATTTGACCGAGGGCGACGCGCATGCCTTGAAGAGCCTGCTGGAGCCGTTGATTGACAGCCTGGAAGACGACATGGGCGGTCTATTGAACGCGTTCACCAAAAACGATTTGCCGGGCTTGAGCGAAATTGCCCACAAGGTGAAAAGTGGCGCCCGCATAATCAAGGCAACGCACTTGGCCCACTGCTGTGAAGGGCTTGAGCTGGCCTGTCTCAGCCCTGAGTGGAGCCATTGGGCGCACGGGTTGACGAACAATACGAGGCGATGGCGCAAGTATTGGAGGTCATTGAAGTGTGCCGGGTGTGAGATAAACACGCTGCTCACATGAAGCTTTGAATCAAGACCACTGTTTTGGAAAACGTCCCGGCTTGAGCGCCGTTGTCCGCCAATGTTGAGCCAATAGTCAATGTGGATGTCCCAGCAGGCAGGTTGATCATTTCCCCGGCGCGCACTCCGTTTACCGTGAGGGTTGTGCTAACGCCCTGCCCCAAGGGAAAAGGATTGCCCACTGATACCTGATAACGCACGCTGGCTTTATGCGTGCACTTGACCTGACGCGTTGCCTGCGCCTTGGCACCGGCAATTTCGCCCAGTTTCAATGCCCCATGATTCAAATCCACATTTGAACCAAGAATATCGCACTGGTTGGGCGGGATGGGGGGCGTGGCGCAGGAGTCGGTGCTAGGCAACGTGTAGAGTCCGGAAAACGAATAGGTTGCCCAAGCGGCGCACAGTTGTATGGTCCAGCCGGGGTCGGTCGAGTAAGAATATCCGTAGGTTCTGGTAACGCTGGTGCCATACCGGGAGACCCAAGCCTCAATAGCAGCCTCCCAGGTCATGCCGGTATTGACCGACACATTTGTATCAGTAATTTGATAACCACAGTTATACTGCGACGTACACCCCATCACCGAAAATGTTCGTCGACCGTTGTACAGTTTGGTGGCAGAAATGGGACCGAACTTACACGTCGCAGCACCCGTGCAGATCACTTTACCGGGGTAGGCGTTACTGGCCGACGCATATGCACTGGCTGTACCGGAAGCGACCGATACAATTGTCTCGGCACCGGGTAGGGGGCGACTGTCAGCGTTTACTTTATTGACAAGGTGCCAAGCATTCGAGTTCGACGCTATCCCTAGCAGTAAAGCGCCCCCCATCAAACGGAACATAACTTTATATATATTCATTTGAACCAACAAAACATGTGTTTAAAAGGATCAAGGGTAAGCCAAGGTAAACGTAGAAACGGCACGGTATTGCCCCGCCCTGATGGTTTGCTGCGCGATAGCTTTCGGCTCGCCGCGGACATACGCTTTGAACCCGATCACACTGTCCCCAATGCTCAGGGCCTGCGGCTCGCTGATTACGTTCAATGGCAACAATTTATCTGAGAGTGTCTCCAGACCAATGGCAATACCGCGCGCGCGGCTGCCTGAGGCCAAGGCCAGAAGCCCTGGTAATTCTGTGTTTTCCTGACCGCTGAACGTCGTGGTCACTGAATCGGCAATGCTGATGTCACAACCCACCAGATGGATAGAAAAGGCCTGCCCTACCGTTCGGGTGTTGACGTACAAGTAGTGACTGGAAAGGTCGTCGAATCGGAGTTGCAGTGCCTCGTCGCCCGGGCGGATCGTGCAGGCTTCGGCCACCAGATTTCCTGTGAAGTTGAGGTTATCGGCCGCCTGAATCTTTCCGGGCATCATTAGAGGCAGGCTCAACACCAGAGCCACAGTCATCGGCAGCCAACCACGAGCTGATAGTTCATACGCCATGCCGGGGCTCATCACTGGTACTCGGCCATCAATGTGGCAGCCGCGCTGAAACCACCAGACTTCAGCGTACTGCCCGGCCGCTTCACAGGAACAGCTTCTAATGCAGGAGGTGTCGCCGGATTGATAACGATGGGGGTATTGAGCTGAAAAGGTTGGCCATTTTGCAAAAGCTTAATCCCCAAGTCGGTGACGCTGCTCTGCACCGCAGCAGATTCAAACGAGCTAGCCGTCCCTTTGACGGTCAACACCATTTCCCACGGCAATGTGCTGCCCGCACAGGTAATCGTGTAATTCATCGGCAGACGGTAGTTGATCCCGTCCACCTTATTGACGCCCACATCCTTGAAATCAATGGTCAGGGTATTTCCGTTATTGATGGTGCACAAAGGAGGTTCAACCAGCGTACCGGTGAACGCCAGATTGGCCGATGCAGCAGCATTAATACCCGCGGTGCACAACACTAACAGGGCTAGCTGTTTGCAGATTTTCATCACTTATTCCTTCTCATTGCTGTGCCACGATCAAAGTGGCTACCGCTGAAAACCCGCCGCCCTTGAGTGTGCTCGAGACTTTTTTAATGGGTACCGCTTCCATCACGGGCAAAACCGGGTAAGTAAATTTCACGACTGTATTGACTGGCCATAAGGCTCCGTTGACATACATCCTGATGCCCAGATCAGTGTTATTTGTCGCCAATGACTGAGCATCAAAAGCAGCGCCTGCCCCCTTCAATGTGAGCGTCATCGCATTAGAGGGCGCGCCGGTGCAGGTCACGGTATAGGGCACAGAGCGTCGGTATGTCACACCGTCTACGCGGGTCGTCAGTAAGTTGTTACCAAAGGGTACTGTCAGGGTATTGCCGCCATTGATCACACACGAAGGCGGGGCCACGATGGTTCCCCTTATGGTCACGTTGAGATCCGCACGGGCAGTTTGTGTGGGTATTCCCACTAAAGCACTCCACACAACGAGTGCGTAAATGCAGCTGGATTGATGTATCTGACGTTGATTAGTCATAGTTGAGCCTGAAATCGGCCACAGCCCTGAATGCGCCATTGGTCAAGGGCGCGGAGGTTCGTGTAGGTTGGACATACCAGGTCACCACATCGCTGCCAGTGGTCAGGAATAACGGAGCGCCCCACGCGCCGAGGCGGCTGTCTCGACCCAGCTCATCGGTCAGGCGCAGTCCGATGCCCGTCACCCCTTTGACTTTCACAAGCCGGGAGTTATCGGCATCGGCGGGCGCTACGAACGCCACGGAGAGCACGGGCTCGTAGGGGCTCCATACCAGTGTGGAAGTGCGCGCATCAGGCAAACCTCCGGCAATACGCCGACACTCCATAAAGCGCAGTTGAAACGCGATGGGGGGCGCCATGTCGCCGGGTTTTTGCAGGTAACTGCGCGGCACGTTGCCCAAATCAACGGTTTGGTAAGCCGAGGTCATTTCCAGAATACAAGGGGCATGGTGCAGAGAGCCGCGGATATCCAGGATGCCGTCAACAGACATGGCAGCCTCTTCTTCAACGGCCTTGACGCATGAGGCGAACACCAGCCCCAGCGATGCCATGATCGAACAAGGTTTCATGACGGTCTCCGGTAACTGCGATTATTCATTGCCCGGCGACGCTTTAAGGTCGACCGTGCAGTTATTGCCATTACACGAAAACGCCAGTGTGGGGCGGCCTCCGTAGTCGTTGATGTAGGTCAGATAAGGGGTAGGCCCCAGCGCGGCGGCACTCGGCCCAAGCGGCAGCGAACCTTTAGGCGGCACCATGACTGGCTCAAAATCGGCTGCGGTTTTGGCGTCTTTCCCACTGCGTGCGTCCACCAGGGTGACGTAGTAAGGCGTCGGGTTATTGACCTGAAAGTGGTTGCCCTGTCGGGTCAGGGTCAACTTCTCCTGCCACGGGTTCGCCAGCTCTTGTTGGCTCGGAATGATGGCGGCGGGCCGATAAAACAGCTTGATCCGCGTCTGCAAAGCGATCTGCAACGTGTTGCTTTTGTCGCTCCGAGGTGGAATTTCGCGCAGGTTGAAGTAGTACACCGTCTCCCGGTCCTGGGCGAGTAGCTTGGCGCCTGGTAACGCCTGGACCTTTACCTGGCTGTGTTTGCCAGGCTCCAGTCGTTGCACAGGCGGGAGTACCGTCAAGGGCGAAGTGATTTTGTTGCCCTGTTCGTCCTCAATCCAGCCCTGTGCCAAATACGGCAGCTCGGTATTGTTATTGGCGATGTTCATGCTGACGGCATCCTTGGCGCCGTCGAAAATCACGCGGGTCCGGTCCAGGCCAATGGCGGCCTGAGCCGGCAGAGTCAAAGCCCCCGCCAGAACGGTGAGTGCCAACGGCATAAGGCGTGTGGGAGCGATCATGAGTTTTTCTTCTCCGTTTTGTCAGGGGTGCCCACGGTGGTGGGTTCAGGCAGAGCGTTCTTGGAGGTACTGGTTTGGCACAGCAGGTTCAACATTGAACTCAGTCCATCCGTGGGAAGGTCCGCTGGCAGCGTCAGCGTGCATTGTTCGTCCTCGCCCCAACTGACGATCATCTGGTCTGCGGGCTGAATACCGCTCAAGTAGACGATGCCGCCGTCATTCACGATGCCCGTGTCCTGTTGCCGGCTGTTTTTGACGATGGCGCCAAAAGGAGGCGTTTTTCCATCAGGCAAGCGCAGTACCGCCATGGCTTTTTCACCGGCAATCACATCCAGCGTGCGGTAGCCAATGGCACCTTCGGTCAGGGTGAGTTGGGTAACGGACTGAGTGGCCTCGACGTTTGTGGGCAGGTTTTCCAGGTCGACGCTGGCGTCTGTCCGGTAATAACTGCTGATGTCGGCGATCACCGCTTTGCCGAACGTATTGGTGCGCGTCGGAGTGCCATAACCGCGAACGGGCACGTCGGGGACGCCAAGGGTGTCCACCATCAACCGCGTGCCGCCTATACTGCTGCTGCGGTGCAAGGCCGCGCCGTGAGCGGTGACGGTCGCGCCGCCCCTGGCTGACAGGCTGAGGCTGGTGTAGTTGTCCTCCTCAAGGCCAGCGCTGATATCTATGTCCGCACGGTCGCCTATGTGGCTCAAATAACCCCCGACTGAGGTGTTACTGCCAGTCAGCTGATAATGGGTTCGCTCATTCAAGCGGTCGCTGAAACGCGCTGAGTAATTGTTTTTGTTCTGAGACCGGCTTGCACTGGTCGACAGAGAGCCCGAGCGTCCCAAGGGCATGCTGAGTGAAAGATAAAGCCCGTCGCTGCTCGGCTGGTCACGCTCCTGAGTCCGGAACATATTTAGCGAGACGCTGACGTTCTTGACCGGGCCAACATTGAAATAACGCGCAACAGACAGATTCCAGCGTTTCTGGTCAGCACGGTCCCAATAAGACTGATTGCTGTAGTTAAGAAATACCGAGACCCCTGATTCGCGAAACTGCTTATTGAACGTCGCGGTGTACAGCGATTTGCTGCCCCCCACCGGGCCTCCATAATTAAGTGCGTTCAGGTATTCGCTCATGCTCAAGAAGTTTTTCTCGGAAAAGCGATACCCCGCAAACGTGACCTGGCTGTCAAACTCGGCAAAGGTTTTTGAGTAGCTCAACCGGTAAGAAGCACCTGACAAGGTTTCATCCTGCAATTGGGTTTTCGCACGCGTGGCATCCAGTGACACGGCACCAAACGCCAGCAGATCTCGCCCCAACCCCAGTGACAGAGCCTTATAGTTGTTGTCGCCCAGTGCCCCGCCATACAACGACCAACCGTTACTGATACCCCATGAAAATTCACCCGTGCCAAAGACATCGCCTTGCTCGCCTGCGTGCAAGGCCGAGGGTCGCCCAGTGGCCAATTTGTAACGCACGGTGCCAGGACGCGTCAGGTACGGAATGCTGGCTGAATCCACTTTGAAGGAGTGTACCGAGCCGTCTTGCTCCTCGACGCGAACATCGAGCGTGCCCGTGACGGCATCATTAAGGTCCTGAATACGGAAAGGCCCCGCTGCCACTAACGTTTCATACAACACGCGACCTTGCTGGCTGATGATGACCTTGGCATTGGTTTTGGCCATACCGACCACTTCCGGTGCATACCCGCGCAAATTGGGAGGTAACTGATTGTCATCAGAGTTCAGGGAAGCTCCGATATAACGGAAGCTGTCGAACACATCCGAATACAAATAGTTTTCACCCAGCGTCAGGCGCGCCTGCAATGCCGGTACTGCCCGATAGGCATAGAAACGGCTCCACTCCAGGTTTTGCGTACGTTGAGTGCCATCATCATCAACCCGTCCCTGCCAGTCAGCGCGAAATCGCCACGGGCCGGCATTCGCTCCCACTGTGCCGGTGCCGCTAAAACCGAGTCGTGCCTCGCTGTCCTCCTGATGGATCGACTGCGCCGTAAGGTTGTAATCAAACAGCACCCCCGGCACGCCTTCATCCCAACGCGAGGGCGGATCCCAATTCGGGGCGGTGTATTGCAAATACGCCTGGGGCAATGAGATACGCAGCGTTGAAGTACTCAAGTCCCCGCTGACCTCCAGACCCGGCAAACTGCGGACATCCAGACATTCGGCAGTTTTCCACCAGGTAAGCTGCGCAAGGCTTTCTTTTGTGAGACCAAACTGCTCCAGCAACTCAGGTGTCAGGCAGGCTTCGCTGCCTTTTGGATCGTCATCCGGGGGCATAAAAACCACACGTTGTTCAGACAAACTCTGCGCATTTATCTGCACGTTCATCGGGTAAACACCCGGCAATATGAAACCACTGCGAGAAAACTGTGACAGGTCGATATTGGTCCGATCGTTCAAGTCCAGAATATCGGTATTAAATTGAATCTCAGCCGCAAAGGCGGCACTTCCAATTGACATCAGGCCGCCGACAAAACCCGGGCGCAACAACGCCTTGACTGCTGATGGACTCAGCAGAGTAGACAACCCATTCATTCAGTAATACTCCAGCCTGAACCGCACAGCAGCGCTATGGCTGCCCACATACATAGGTTGGTCATTGCCGACCAAACGAAGGGTGTAATGAAGAACTTGATCTTTACTGGCCGAGATTGAAACCAGTGGCATCGGCACTCCCGGCAGACTTTCCCTGCCTAGCGCATCGATGATGTGCAGCGCAACGCCCTGCGAAGTACCTCTTGCCGCGAAAGAACGACCTTCGCGGTCTGGCTCACCCTCAAAGGTCACCCTGACATGCTGCCAGTCAGGTAAACGTTCGCCCAAGTGATTGGGGTCTTGCCGGGTAAGCGAGCAACCGATTAAGCGCAAGGTAAAGGGATGTGGATCACCTTCTCCTTCACGAATCATGCGCCCAACAGGCATAGGGTCCATTTCTATGACCTGAAAGGCACTTCCCGTATCCAGCGTGCAGGCGGTATCAACGATTTCGCCACCCAATGTAACGACACCATTGCCCTGACCTGCGGCCTGCGCTGTATTAACAGAAAGCGTTAGAAGTACGAGCGATGCTGCAAACGTCGCCGGTGAAAGTACGTTCACGTTCTTATTCCCATCCACTAAACCCTGCCACCTTGCGGTGGCAGGGCACATTCTTATTGGTAAGCCAATGAGAAGTTAGTGACCGCTGTAAATTCACCCGGTTTAACAGCGTCGGTTGCCGTACTGCCTTGCAAGTAAGCACCAAAGGACAACTTCGTATTACCGTCATCCAACATTTGGGGCTTGGTCGGAGTTCCCAACACAATTTGTGCACCTGTGCCATCACGCATCATGATGCCGGCACCGCTGGCAGTACCGACAATCCCCAGGGCACCCGGTACAGCAACCGACTCAGCGCCTGTGAATTTCGTGGTAACGGTCTTGAGGGTAGATGTGTCGCAGCCTACCAGGTCGATATAGAACGGCTCAGGGCTCGCAGCGCCACCATCGGCCAAAACAGAGCGAGCCACTTGGCCCAGCTTAACGGTTTGATCAACGCTTTCTGGCTTGATGGAGCAGGCCGCTTCGATAATGGCGCCTTCAAACGTTACCGTCCCCGCCCCGGCTCCGGCAGCTTGTGCAATAGAGGCCGAGCCCGCCAGCAAGACCATGGAAGCCAAAGCAGATTTAAGTACGTATTTCATTCAAGTATTCCCATTCAGTTATTAAAAGAGTCAAGCAACTCTCATCTACAGGCCGACCTTGCGCCCACCGCGTACTTACGGGTGTATACCGGGCAACAATGAATGGCTCATAACAACACTCAGGTGTTAATGAGCACAGCCAGCACGTTTTACCGCACCTTCTTTTAAACAAAGGAAACAACAGAAAACTCAATGAGTTTTCGCGCCTTTGTTAAACCCCTGCGGTGAAAACTGATAAGAAGTTACCGCACCGTATTTAAGAACTACGTAGGAATTCTCTGAACAATTTTAATTAGTAAGACCGCTGGCAATGCCGAATGCAAAAAGGCCGCGATCAGGGGTTGATCGCGGCCTTTTAAAAGGGTGTTAGTCGTTAGGGACAGTTACTTTCCCAGGGGGATTTTGGGTGCCCACTGCAGCCATTCGTCCTCGAATTTGTCAAAAAGCGGGAAGGTCTGTTGCGGCCGCGCCGGGTTGCCCATTTTGTCGTCGCCCGGGGTGGCAAATGCAATCCCGCCCTGAACCAGGGTTTCAAGTGATTCTGTACGAATCGTGGCCCCTTTGAACAAACCAAAATCGACGCCAAAGCCACTGCTGTTCCAGAAACGGGTTCCGCTGCGCACCAATGGCGCATAGCGAGGCTCGATCAAGATGTGGATCAGTACTCGGTCCGCCGTATTGCCCAACTCATACCCGGTGACTTTGCCTACAGTGACTTCCCGATAGGTGACAGGCACACCCTCTTTGAGCGATCCGCGACGCGCTGCACTCAGTACCAGACGCAAACCGGCTTGGGGCGCTACGGCGTCAGGCGCCTGATCCAGTGCCACAAACCGGGTTTGCGGACCACGGTCTTTGGGAGCAGGTTGCACTTCGAGGTATTGGCCAGTTACCAGCGTTTCAAGGTTGGCGGTTTTCATCAGGCCCAGTTCAGGCTTCACCACCCAAAACAGTGAGCCTTCCCGGGCAATACGCTCTGGCACTTCGGTGATGCGTGCCTGCAATAAAACCGATTGAAGGTCATCACTCAAGTCAACGCTTTCGATCTTGCCGACTGTCAGCCCTTTGAAGCGTATCGGCGAGCCGGTGCTCAAACCGTCAGCACGTGCCACTTTGATGGTGATAGGCACCCCTTGCTGCATGGCGGCGTCACGATCGGTAAAGAGGCGGAAGCGCGGGATACGCTTTTGCAAAGGCGCTGTCGCCTTGGGTGTTTCAAACGCAATGCCACCGGCCATCAAGCTTTGCAGCGACTCACTCTTAACCTGTATGCCGCTGGTCAATCCGCCCGTCAATGTCACACCACTGGCGTTCCAGAAACGGGTCGAGGCGTTCACAAGCCCTTCGTATTCCTTCTCGATGTGTACACCAATGATCAACTGCTTTTTCGTGCGCGAGAATTGATAGCTCTGTACCGATCCTACTTTCACTTGCTTGTAGAGAATCGGGCTGCCTACATCCAGTGAGCCCAGATTGTCGGTGAACAGCACCATGTGCAGGCCCGGTGAACGCAAATCCAGAGGCGGTGCTTTTGGACGCGCAATGAATTCGCGCTCGGGTTTACTGCCCTTGTCACCTGGACGAATCGCAATGTAGTTACCTTTGACCAACGCTTCGAGCCCCGTAATACCCGCCAGGGAAATCGACGGTTTCACCACCCAAAACTGAGTGCCTTCCACCAGGTAGTCCTCGGCCAACGGATCCAGGGCCAACTCTGCGCTTGCACTGGTAAGGTCTGGATCAACCTTCAAACCTTTAAGGCTGCCCACCTGAATGCCTTTGTACATCACGGGCGTACGCCCGGCCTGGAGGCCCTCAAAGTCGCTGAGTTTGACTTTGACCTTGATGCCCGCCTGAGCCGCGTCAAAGTCTTCATACAAACGGAACGGCAGGTTTGGATCCGTCGGCGGGCTGTCTTTACGGTTTTCAGGGGTGGCAAAGGCAATGCCGCCTGCGACGATGCTGGCCAGTGATTCACTGCGCAGTTTCACGCCGGACAGGTTGGCGTCGATACTGATGCCGCTGGCATTCCAGAAGCGTGTGTGTTTACGCACCAGATTGGCGTAGGTCGGCTCGATGTAGACCTTGACCTCAACAGTGCTCTGATCTTCCGACAGCACGTAGCTTTTAATCTGGCCGACTTGGATCTGTTTGTAGAACACGGGACTGCCACGGTTCAACGACCCCAGGCGTTCGGCTTTGAGCGTTAAGTGCAGACCGGGCTTGGCATCCGACAACGGCGGCTCTTGCGACAGGGCTTTGAACTTGCGCGCAGGCTCGCCGTCGGCAGGACTGACCGCGATGTAATTACCGGAAACCAACGTTTCAAGGCCGGTAATACCGGCCAGTGTGACACTGGGTTTGACCAGCCAGAAACGGGTATTGGTTTTCAGGTATCGCTCGACATCCTTGTCCATTTCAACCGTGGCAATCACGCCTTTGTTGGGGCCGTCCTCATCCAGCGCCAAGGTTTTTACCTTGCCCACAGGCATGCCTTTGTAGACCACTTCGGTCTTGTTGGCGACGATCCCTTCTCCGCTTTCGAAACGCACCTGAATGTTGATCCCGGTTTCACTGTAGGCGCGCCACCCCAGCCAGCCTCCAATAATCAGCGCGATCAGGGGCAGAATCCAGATAGCCGACCAGTTAGAAGCCGGGCGGGTTTTTGCGGTAGGTAACTCACTCATGGTCGTCGTCCGACTCCGTGTTATCCCAAATCAGTCGGGGATCAAAAGTAACAGCAGCAAGCATCGTTAATATCACCACACTGGCAAAGGCCACAGCGCCGAGGTTGGCCTCTACGCTAGCTATTCGCCCAAAGTTGACCACCGCCACCAGAATGGCGATGACAAAAATATCCAGCATCGACCAACGGCCAATGAATTCGATAAACCGGTACATGATGATGCGCTGACGGGCCGATAAAGGCTGACGGCGTTGCACCGAGAACAGCAGCAAGGCAATGCCAACCAGTTTGAAGGTCGGCACCAGAATACTGGCGATAAATACCACTGCGGCGATGGGGATCATGCCGTGCTGCACCAACTCAATAACCCCTGCCATGATGGTGCTTGGGGAACCCTGACCCAGTGAGCTGACGGTCATGATGGGCAACAGGTTGGCAGGAATGTACAGAATGGCGGACGTCAGCAGTAAAGCCCAAGTGCGCATCAGACTGTCAGGGCGACGCGCATGCACCAACGCCCCGCAACGGGTACAGGTTTGCTCGTCAGCCTCTTCGTCTTGCCTATTCAGCTCGTGACACTCGGCACATATCAAAATGCCCGCATCAATCGCACGCATGAGTGTCCTCCCCTGAAAGGGCCTGCCAGATCTGATGGGGTGACATGACAACCTCTAACCAGACCTGTACCAGTAATAAACTCACAAAGCACGTCAGGCCCAGGCCAAGGCTTAATTCTGCCATGTCGGCTAATTTCACAATGGCCACCAACACGCCCATCAGGTACACCTCAAGCATGCCCCAGTCTTTCAAGTGGTGATAAATCCTGTAGATCAGCAATCCATAGGAACGGCCGATATTCCAGCGAATGCTAAGCAAGACTGCCAGCTGGCATAGGAGTTTAAGGAGCGGGATTCCCATGCTGCACAAGAACACCACCACGGCGATGCCTTGCATGCCGGTGTCGAACAGGCCGACCACTCCGCTCCAGACAGTGTCTTGAGAAGCTTGCCCCAACAGATTGAGTTGCATGATGGGCAAAAAGTTCGCAGGCACGTACAACAGCAACGCAGCGATAACGAGTGCAAGGCTGCGCTCTACGACGTTATGGCGATGGGCGTAGAGCTCGTAACCACAGCGCGGACATTGCGCTTTTTCACCGAGGGCAAGGTGCGGTTTGCGCATCAGAAGATCGCACTCATGGCAGGCCACTAACTCGTCCAGCGGTAAATCTGACACCCTGCGAGCGTCAACCGGATCTGGCATATAAGGCGTCTCTGGCTTGAAAATGAGTGCGCCTATTCTAGTGTGCGAACTACGAAATGACGCGGCCTATTTGTAGGACTTTAGGAGCACTCGGTTGAAACCACGCTGAAAAAATGAAATGCGTGCGGGGACGGGGTAAGGAGTGTCCAGCGTAGAGATGGCGTACACGCTCTTTTTCAGCCACAAAAACAAAATCCCTGTCTGCGTGAGCAGACAGGGATTCTGGAATTTAATCTTGACGATGACCTACTCTCACATGGGGAAACCCCACACTACCATCGGCGATGCATCG
>NZ_JAAQWX010000023.1:0-18377 GCF_012985745.1 Pseudomonas sp. WS 5078
AGAACGGCTACCACTGGCGGACTCGGTTGAAGATTACGAAGCGCTGTTGCCGTGGAACTGCTCGCCGGTATCGCCCAGCTAAGCGCTCTACCCATCTTGTAGTCGGTGGGGTTTATGGAGCGCTTACTTTTGATCGACTGCCGTTTTTGAAAGCGCCGATTACGACGTAGCTGAAAAACATGGGGCTATTTCAGACCATCCTTAGTTTGATCATTTCTGGTGAGCAGTTCCACGGTAGCAAGGCTTCATAATCCGAGAGAGGTAACACCCTCTCTCGGATTGTTTATACTTACTGCTTGAATGTTACCAGCCTTGTTACAGATATTAAGATGCGGAAGTGCTAACACTCCTTAAACGATTAAGTTCGTCATACGCCATAAGGCGTCCCGCCTCATCCTCTACCAAATTACCATTTTCATCATAAACCAACTCAACAATGGTCCGCTCACCGCCATCAACAGAATATGAAAAGCTGGTTAACTGTACCGGATCAAGCGACGTGAATTGATACACGGCATTGTGTGTGCCACCATCGGCATAAAGAGTGGTAACCTCTGTAATGTTATCCAGCTCGTCGAAAATGAATATTTGAGTATTGATGGGTTTGCCAAACGGGTCTATCGGTGGTTGGCTGCCCGTGCACTCATATACTTCCAGGCGACCACGCGCATCGTAAGAGTACCTTTCATCTCTAATGATTTGTGCCCCTTCACTCAAGACCCTTGAAGTCAAGTTATCAACTTCATCGTATTCTTGCTGCAGGGTTTGCTCTACACCACTAAGATCGAATGTTCGCAATATTTCACGCCCATACACGTCATACTCAAGAGCCACACTTACAGATTGTTTGCTTGATCCATCAACGGTATTAATATTTTTTATAAGCCCCAAACTATTGTATTCAAAATCCGAAACGATCTCCCCTAATGCAGTTCGAGACATACGCCCCGCGTCTTCAAGTTTATACGTATAGGTTTGTGTGTGGCCTAACACATCAGTATAAGAAAGCAACCGTGACTGCAAACTGTATTTATAGCTCATCTCCAAGGGGTCAGCACCAAAGTGAGAAACCGTCTCTGCTTTGACCTCCCCTGTGCTTAGGTACTCACGCACGAGTGACTGGCCTGCCTCGCTGCATTCAAGCAAACGTGCGTTCTGTTTGTCATAAATATAAGAAGCACTCGTACCTTCATCCACTAATCTACGCGCCACAGGCTCCTCCCCTAGCGCTGGAAAATAGTCATATTCAATCGTCTGCCCGCGTGCAGTAGTGGTACTGCAGGGTTGAAGTTGACCTGGTTTATAGGCGAAGTCTTTACTGCGACCACCGGTAATAGAACGGGTAAGACGACCCAAGCCGTCAAAGCTTTGCGTACCTAGAACGCGCCCGGCAACACTGATTAGGGTGGGTAAGTCCTCAGTGCTGTGCCGTGCATACTCACGAAGAACCTTTGTTCCATCAGGCAGTCTTGTCTCGATAATTCGATCATAAACATCATATTTATAGGTTGTGTCACGCCCCCTTGCATCCACCTCCTTGGCAAGACGCCCCAGCCCATCATAAAACCGTTCATCCCGGCTATAAATTAATTCGCCAGCACCGTCGAAGCGCTCTGTCGTTACTGGGGTATCAAAGTCATTTAATTTTATGACGGTATAATCATAAAGCACTGATGAATCCGGCGCTTGACTCCAAGACGTTACAATTTTACCGGGCCAGTCAACTGTACCAATTAGATTGGTAGACTCAGTCACTTTTACCCCATCAGGGCGTACTTCGGTTAATTGCTGACCCCAATCATCATAAATAAAGGTAGTTTTAAGCTCTAGGGCTTGAGTGTCATCAAGCCAATCAAATTGAACTTCCTCAATAAGATTACCAAAGACATCGTATTCAGCAGCATACGTATCACGTAAATCTTCCGCTATTGTGCGATTTTCAGCATCAGCATTTTGTCTTTTCTGAGCGATTACTCGATTGAAGCCATCCAGTGAAGTTTGAGTTTTTACACCCTTGACGTTGGTCTCGGTTTGGGTCGGATAAACTGCTGATCCCGGGGTATACAGGGTGTATGTGTAAGTCCGCTCAGCGGTATAGTCCGGTTGATCGGGTGATACAACCTCTCTCACTACGCGCATCAATACATCATAGGTAAATTGGATAGTGACGTTATTTTCATCTTGCATCAATAGCGGCTGACCGTGTATCAAAGAGGTTTTACTCGTCACAATTTTTGTTGCCGTATCAAAATTATTACTTGCAGTACTTATTATTTGCAACACCGTTTCATCGGCTCGACTAAAATCTCCAGTGACCGGCAAATATTCAAAGTCGGTGAAGAGACAGAGATCTGTTTCATGACTTTCTGATGATGCGGAGAAGCTTAACGTTTCTTTTTTTATGCGGCCATAAAGAAACTGATTTTCCAAGTCGCTGTGGTAGCTGTATTGGGTTGTTTGCAACGTACGATCGTAAGTATCAGAGACCTCAAGCAGCGCCTCGCTTTCCACAGCCAACCAATCTGAATGTACTGGATCGAGCCCAGCCAATTGAATATATCGATAACGAGTGGTCAGTGTCGGCGCACCGGTATATTCACTCCCTGCTGGAACTGTCACTTGCTCTTTTAAATTACGTACAAATTGTTCAGGGTCAGCTGGACACCCATCTTCTGCTTCAAGCCCATAGTAAGTACTGATTTGAGAGACACCATTGACATCTACCTGGCAGATCAGATTTCCGTACTGATCGTAATCGGTAACTTTTACTTCTGAACGAGAAGCTCCGTTAAGCGACCAGAACGTTACAACCCTATGAGGCAATTGGAAATTATTAGGCTGAGATTCAAATTCAACGTCGAGGGAGTGATACGTTGTACTGACTCGCTTGAGGGCTCCATTTTGAATGGTCGATTCTTCAGTCAGCAAATGAAAAGAATTAAATGTACGCTCCGTACGCCGAACTTCATTACCCTCGACCATCAAATATTCGACCGTGCTGTAATCATAACCGGTCACTTGGTAAAGGTTGTCAACACCCTCGTTGCTCCATATCAAACCCGGCGCACCAAAGCCTAAAAAATTGTGGTGCGTTTTCTGTTCTGGAGCGGGTAAATCATAACCATAGGCAGTTTCAATAATGGGTTGACCACAACCAGGGTCCGCGAGGTGCCTGGTCACACGTGGCAAGTTCGAGGCATTGGTATCGGGATGTCGATGTCCTTCGTCTTCATAGTAAACCCACTCATAACTGCCAGTGGGTGTCGCAACTTCGCTAATGCAGTGATATCCACGCACATCTTTATACTTAAATAACCAGTGCGCATTGTCCTCAGTGGGTAACGTCAGTATTGTCTGCAAATCACCTGCATTATAGGTCATGTTATAGACAGCCAAAGGCAAACCGTCTGCTCCTGAATAAGGGTAAAACCTTACAGACACCGTACCCTCGCCGATGACAAGGTCAAGCAACGTATCTCCTCGCCCATCTTTTATATGAGAGAGCACATACGAATCCTTATACGGTTTATAGTCTAAACTGACTTGGCGTCCTTCGCGACTGTAAACTCGAACGGGCAACGCCAATGAACCAAAGACACGCAGTACTTCTGTGACACCTGTTTTATAGACAACCCTATACTCCTCTCCTTCTTTGTAAACTCGAAAACTATCGAGCTTCTTTTCACCCATGGTCAACTGACCATTCGCAGTGGCCCCTGTGACTCTGAAGGTTTCCCCGGAGCTTAAGGACAAGACATTATTAACAAGATTGTATTCTGTTTGCTGCAAACTCCAACCAGGGCCAAAGCCTGTGTCGCGCATATTAAGCGCGCTAAACACCAATGATAAAGGGACGATGGGCCCCACTAAATCATTGGTTTTAAGTTCAGGAAGATTGATAGCAACACTGTATTGCCCAGTCCTAGGATCCACACCGCCCATCAAATAACTCATAAAATTGAACGCATTTGAATGCACTGCATTAGACGTGGCCATGAGAGATCACCTATATGACAAGAAAGACAGGACATTCAAACTCGTCGAACATCCTGTAAAGTAGGGACATTGAGCTGCCTAACTCGATAAGTTGATTACTGAGCTGGATGTGTTGTGTCCGGTGTAGGCGGTATGATCTGAATACAGGACAGCTTGCCTTTTGTCTCGCCTGTATTATATTCTTTATCAACCAACATCAGACCGGCAGCACCCAAGTTAACCGGCAACGGTTTACCGGGTTTAACGTCCGACTCAAAAAGAGCAGTAATTTCGACCCTCGGTGTGGTAGTGCTCTTTTTAGTGACTTTCAGTTTAGCTATCCAGTCAGGAGTTTTATCATCTTCACGATTCATAAAACAGGCTGCTTCCGAGGACAAATAGATTAATGTACCCGACGCCATATTGACTAATTCGAGCGCATAAACATCATCATTCGGACAACTCTGCGGGTTAGTCGGACCTTTTTTATTCCCATGTTCATCACGCCATATCGAAAAGCGATGGGTATAGGCATCCCAACCAGGAATCGTACAATCCAACTTACCATCTCCGCCCTCACTACCCCATAACTGAATATACGACGATGCATGAATGTTGGTAGCCGATGAAACAGTAGATTCAGCTATTTTAGGGGCCGCCTCGGTCTGAGCCAAAACACCAGTACTACTTGTGGTGTCCGGTGTGGCAGGTTCAATCCGAACACATGACAATTTGCCTTGAATGTTGTTTCTAACAAATTGCCCGCCAAGTAACTCCAACCCTGGAGCTAGAATGACATGTTTATCAGGATTGTTGAGCTTACTGTCCAGATTCGCCTTGAGCCCTTTAAGATACAACTCATTAACTGACGTTTTTTTATTTCTGGTGACTGCGTTGAAAATCCAATCCGCATCTTCATTTGTCAGATCGCAATCATGTTCCGAGAGGAGCCAGATTTTAGTCATGGACGGCACATTCTTAAGCCCAAAAGAATACGCTTCATCATTAACACAGCCATACTCGTTGTTTTTAAAATCCACCGCTAGCTTTTCAATTGGAATTTGACAATTTTCTACCGGCGAGCCATCACTCCCTGCGTTATAAATTATAATTTTCGCTGCGTCATCAGGTAACACTGTCACGGCAGGTGAGGCCGATACCCTTGAACCCACGATCACAGTACTTACGCAGACCATCAACATGGCTAGGTTCACGCGTTGCATATTGGTTTTTGAAAGAATCATGACTTCACAGCCTCGCCCGTGATGGGATCCTGAAGAAATGTTGTTAATAACAATTTATTTCGGCTGTCTGGATTAGTTTCCGTGTCGAATGAAATCGTAATGCCGTGGAAGTTACCGTCATAATCTGTGAGGTGAAAATTAAGGGGGCGATACATGTCCTTCCTTGTGGCCATATCACGCGTGAGGTATGAAAAATCATCAACACGATGCATACTGACAACCACTTGTCCAGGGCTAGGTTTATACGCCGGCTCTATGGGCATGTCTGTCAATTCTGGCCTCAATGAAATCAGCCGAGGATCAAACATGAGAACTTTAGGCTCAGGGTGATTTACTAAATAGGCGGCTTGCCCGGTAAAACTAGCCATAACCTCTTCTAGCACATCACTTTCAAATTGTAGCGTCGACAAACTTATATTCATGGGCGTGAGGTTGTTATTGACAGTCACCATCTCGTTAAGCAGAAACGGTGATTCTGGATAAGACAACATCCAATAATCAATGGTCACGTAATTGAAGCTAAACGGATAGTCACCATTTTGATCTTGATTACCCCCATCTTCAGTATAAACCCTGCTATTTTTGAATGAATAAGAGTCCGCAGTCAGTGTGGGGCGCGAGACGAGAGTAATAGACACTTTCCCTTGATCGACATCACCTTCCACTGTTGAATCATGAATAAATTCAAAGCGATCTGTTAAGCGCAAGAAAAATTTCTTGGTTTCAAGTTTTTCGGGACGGGCCACAAGATAAAGATGTGCAGTCGTCGTTGCCAACGCTTCAGCACCTTCTGCTGTGCGATGAGCAGAAGGTTTATCCCCCATAAACCTAAACATGTTGTTCTTCGTAGAATAAGCCCATTCAATCTCTTTAGCGCCATAAGGAATGCCATAGTTATCATTGGCATCCATATTTAACAAAGGATGATTAGTATCCTCCCTAACAACACACAAACTGTCTTTTTCCTCTGGTGTCAACTCACCCCCTGTTGTTACAAGCGTCACGAGAAGATGAACTTGCTGAAAACCATTAGCATAAACTCGGCCTTCATGAGCGGCGTCGCCCGGCTGTTTGCCATCAACCACCACAACGTCCATCGTAATGCTAGTCCACATGTCCTGAGGCTTAAAGCCTGTTGTTTCAATAATGCTGTATCCAGATTTAAAATCTCCCTCCCCCATATCAACACTACAGTGCACTACACTCACGTGTGGTTCTTCTGCGTCTGAGGCTGTAAATAAACCATTTTCATCAACACTACCGGCACCACTAATAATCGACCACGTAGCCTTACGTGAGCCGGTATATGAGGATGTCAGTTGAACCGTCTGAAGGGGCGTTACGTTATCTTGAAATGCAGGCTCGACAGCAATGTCCTGATACCAGGACAATAGAACAGAGGTGTACATGACCTGTTGGGTTGTCTCGTTATAAGCCTTAATACGTTGCTCGACCAAACCTAAACCTAATAACTCAGTCGGCGGTGGCGGTGTGTATAAAACGACATTACCCTCCGGCTGTACGGATCCGTAGTTTGTATCCAGTAAAGTCCATGTCACTTTTTCATCAGGGGCGGCCGAGGCCGTTAATACAATAGGTTCCGAATTAGCCCATTGAACAGGCAGGGTGGTCTTGACCGCACCTGACAGAATGTCTGCGGCGCTGAGGCCAACTTGGCGCTCAGATATTCGAGGTGAAATAGAAACATCTTCATAGGCCACAAGCAGCAAGGCGGACGCTTTATAATCCTGCCCCGCAGATGAATAACGACCGGTCACCACTACTCGCAGGGTCTCCTCACCTACGTTTTTTCGGGTACCTGCCGTATACACTCCGTTATGATCGATCGTACCTGCACCTGCACTGCCAGCGCTATTCAAACTACGCACTTCCCAAGTGGCTTGCACCGCCTGACCCGCTGAGTTTTTGAAACTAAACCTTTGCTGACTACCTGCTCTGATGGTTGAAAACGTGGGTTCAACGCTATAGGACGTTGCACTACTCGCCACATTACCAAATACTATTCTGTCATGAGGCGTATGTTCTGAGATGACCTCAAAGTGATTTTGCCCCGGGAACAGCAAGGTCGTGAGCAACTTCATATTATCTTCATTAGCTGAAGTCACGAGCGAGTTATGAATCACGAGTGCTGCAGAGTATTGGTCACGCTGATCAATTTGATCGTCAGGAATGAAATAATTAAAATCAGAATCTTTTCCCGGCCATGTAATGCCAGGCGTACTTCCTGCCACATCAATAAAGACCACTACAGCGCCGTCGCCGTTATCGACAGCCGTCTCTAATTGGCTCGCCGGTGACCGCTGTGTTCGTATATAAAATCTGACCGGGGTCAAAGGATTGTAGCCTGTCAAATCCAACACACCCAATTGAAATATCTTTTTATGCGCTGGAAGTTCGGCAAAATATACTTTGAGCAGCTTGATAATATTGTCATTTATTTCTGGAAGCGTCCCTATATTGGTGCTGAAATTATCCGCTCCAGAAAAGTTCATTGTGATACGGCCTACCCTGTCTATATCACCCCGTGTGACAGACAGATCGACCTCAAATCTTACGTAAAAACCATGTGTTTCCTTTATCTTAACCCACGAGTTTAAGACGGGTTGTTGACCGGGTAACCGTTTTATTTCGCTGTAGCTCCCGCCGACAACACTCAAAGTTACTGTGACCCTGGACCTATCCAAGTCAGCACTTTCAAACGACAGTAACGGCCTCCCTAAAATAAGACTTTTAATGTTGACATCTCGATATAGAGCATCTAAAGAGAAAGCGCCTTTAAAAAAGGGAAATAACGCCCCTCACTGTAGCCCTCAATAAACTGTTGCTCAATCAAATTATTGACACGCGCTCGACTAAAGGCGGTGATTGCACCCCACCCCCAAGTGCTCGACTTACCCTCCATCGAGGCTAGGATGGCATCACGGGAATTATTAGGCATGATAGCAGCTCCACTGAATAACATGATTACGAATAAAACCGGCACGAAATAGCGTTATAAAACTTTATCACTCTTGATATTTTTATGAGAGGGATGCTCTCCACGTCGAATTAATGTCGCCAACGATTTACCCGTGGGATCAAGTTTAAAAACATCGACGCCAATATCCTCTCCGTCATTGAAAAGGCCATGAAGGATGATGGTAGGCTCCGGTTCTTGGGGGTCACAGGTATAGATACCCGTATCAGCATCGATAGCTCCCGGCCCATCCAACAGCTCCCATTTGCCCTTTTTCTTGTTACCTGACCCTGATGACACCCCATAAAACTCGTAAGTGCCAGGTACGTCACAAACATCGTAGTTCATTAAGATCAAACCACTTGCCAGGCACAATGCTACAGCGGTGCCCGTACTGCCATTACCCTCGGATTCAAACTCTATCCTTTCGAGTTTATAGCCGACGGTCGGAGCGGGCCTAGGCCCAGGTGAGTAAATCCAAACATTCATCTCTGTCTCACTGGGCGCTATTTTCCCATCCGTATCAGTCGGCAATACCGGCGTTAAAAGGGATTTATCATGTGCCACTGCCCTGACTGGAAACTGAGAATCAAAACTCACTTTAAAAAATTCAGGACTGACCAAAATGGATTGATGAAAAACTGACAGCAACGCAAAACATTTTGCCTGCGTAGGTTCATCTATTACTGTAACTTTCACCTGCAGAAATCCATCCCCTCCTACTTCAGAGGGGGCTGTATACAGGCCCGTACGCTCATTAATACTGCCAAAATCGAGTGCCATTAACCCCTTGCTGTCAGCCAGAGGTTCGACCGTCCATTTGAGATTCTCAGTTCCAACAGAAGAGTTAATAATGAATTGATAAGTCTGCCCTTTCAATACTTTAGGCATTGGATCAGTCACTTGAATCGCTGTCAGTGCCGGCCGGATGTTCCCAAATGCCACCAAATCACCAGGCGTATAAACCTCTTTCAAACTGACGATGTCGTTAGCTTTGAACAGTATATTCTGCAGCACAAAGGTATTAAAGTCCGGAACATGCTGAGCGAAGCGGCGTAGCGCACTGTCAATTGCTTTTTCAACCCCCCCCTTGAAGAACAGATCGGAAATTTCATCCCAAAGATCAGTGACGGCATACGGCATTTGGTTATCAACGTCAAACACCGGCGCAAGTAACATACCCCCGTAAATATCATCCTTAACCGAAAGACTAATTTCCGTATCCCCAACCGTCACAAATTCTCCCAACAGTTTTTTCTTCCAATTCAACTCCACTGGATAGAGGGAAGTGCCATGATTTACGTTGAAGGTTTCAAAAGCATTCCACTCAATTAACACGCGGCATTTATCGATTGAGCACGTAAATCTCGCCTCGGCTTTATTGCTCGCTGACTTAGCCAAAGAAATGGATGGAATGCCAAAGCTTAAATCTTCAACAGGCCAATCAAGGTCAACGGAAACTGCGACTCCTCCCGCTGTAGCCCTCAACATGAAAAATTCTTTAGTTGCAGGTTGAATGGCTTCAAGTGCAGAATCGCCTACTGGTGAATTCCCCATTTTGGCAACCCCTTTTTGAAGTATATTTTTCATAAGGGTTTTATTACTGATTACAATCGCCGCGGTGAAATCACCATCATCAGGGATCATATAAATTGGGTCGACAGCCACCCCGCCAGGGGAGCTGCCCTCAAGCGCTACAGACACAACCACCGCACCGTCATTAACTTCATCGTCCAGCATGCGTGTCCCTCTGAGTGCAGGAGGCAGTCGCACATCAATTTTAAAGGACTCTGGATTCCATATTGAACCATCTACATTGGCAATTTCACTGATAAGTATTCTCTGGTGCTCGCCAGACAGCACTTGCTTCAGATATTCCTGCAGTTGCTTGCCCACCTGAGTGCTTTCATCACCGACCTCACTAAAGTTAAAAATAAAATCCGTGGCATCTGAGATATCCAGATACACTTTACCTTCTTCTACAACACCTGAAGACACCGGTATTAATGCGACCAACGTAGGCCCCATCATAGGATTAAGTATATTCTCATACCTAATATCATCACCATGACTACTAATGATAGTTCCACTCTTGGCAAACCACGTGACTCGCAACGTGGGCTTCAAATATATTTCTTGTGAAACAAAAGAAATTAATGGTTCGGACAACACAACATCAACAAAATCAAGTCTATTTTCAGTGCCTTTCAGGTGCGCAGTATAATTGATTGGCTCATACCAGCTTTCATTAGAAAACTGGTTAACATAATCTTGCACTAACACCTGATTGGCCATACTACGATTATAGTGCAACACCGCATCCCATTGACTAGCAACAGAACCTTCTGCCATTCTATCTAAAATAATGGACTTCGAATTCCCTACCTTTTTCATATTCGCACCTATTTTATTATCCAGCATTAATAGAATCGAAGCTGATGCACAATCACGTCACAATGGTTAGTTCAGCAGGAACTGTCGCTATGTAACTTACTCCACCATCCAAACTAATATACGCTCGAACGCTCAACTTGCTTGAGACAGCAAGTGCTTGAACGATCTCATTCGCCAAATTTGCTTTTATGTAACCGGCGTCATATTCACTTTCGCTCACGGGCTCACCGTCAGCTTCTGTGCCCCGTAAAAAATGAGTTTGCGCACCCGCTATAGCGATAACTTTAACCCGCTGTCCTTGTAGAAAGTACGGCCACTTGCTCTGTGTAAATTCTGCACCACCTGCACTTTGCACTTCCGACTTACTTAAATTTCCAGAACTCTCAGGTTTAGTACACTGTACAGGTGTAATATCTGTAGGCAATAACGGGCTAATCTCCAGCGTATAAGCAGGTGATACCAGCGGCTCGTCGACCCCATCGACTATCACTTGATAGTAAACCGCTACAGATTTTCCTGCGTTGGGTGCCACAGCACACATGGGGATGTTCAATTCACGCTGACTTGTTCCGTCGCTGGCTCCCAGGTAGAAGCCCAATTGGCCGTCTTCATTGCAGCGCACTTGTGTCTTATCTGACCCGAACAATTCAACACTGTCTGGTATGCTTACCGCCACGCCACGAACAGCCCGCTTGGCGGTGATTTTCCCGATACCGGGCGCTTCCGGTGTGGCCTCAGGTACGTACGGGTATTCCTCGAGTTTACGTGCTTTACTGATATTCACTTCAAGTGGCTCACTCGAGCCATTTGCATTCAATCTGGAAAATTGATAACTAAAACGGACAGCCAAGTTACTGTTGCTGTTTAACCATTCATACTCATAGAACACATTAAAAAAACCACGATCCACAATAGTTTGATCAACGGTTAGTGCAATTATTTTGCTGACACCAAGGCGTGGTGCAATCGCTGACACTACAATTGAATCGCCGGGTAGCATGCGTGGATAATTACTAATGGTCAGTTGCAAACCATTCAAGTATTGCCCCGGATCTAAATAATCATCGACGCCCGGTATGACGATAGCCGGCAGCTTGTCCGGCGAGGGCGGAGATATGTACAGAGTCTGCATCGGCGATACCGTTACCGGTCGTGCACCATCGGCATACGTGACTGTGTAACTTAGTTCGACGCGACCTTTTAACATAATCAGCACCTTCGCTCTGGGAACAGGAAACTCCAACACCTGCCCTATGTGTTTATTTTCTATAACTGTTTTATAAGCGCTCACGGGTACTACTGCATCACCATTTTCTCTATAACCCGCCCAAATAAATTCGACCACATCTCCTGGCCTCATGTTTTCATAGGGAACGATGACGGCCGTAAATTCCGAGACATCCTCAGGTAAACCGTCTGGATCAAGATGCAGATTATGCGCCTCTCTTACCTGCACGACCGGCAGTAACGGCACCCAGGCCGCGCGCTTGCCTACATAAAAAAAACGGCGCAAGGACTCTTCGCTTCGCGAATTGCCTGTGCCTATTTGGTAAGAAAATGAGTAAAAGACAGTCCCTTGATCAAGTCTTTTTAACTCGGCGTTCGCAAATGTTATAGGGAAACCGTCAGGGGTAAGTTGTCGACTATCGTAGGCCACTTGGGAATCAACGTCGTCGTACCCTTCACCTAAAGCGCCACATCCGCGCCAATTAGGATAGATCAACGTTCCCTCAGCCAGATTCAGCCCCTCTACATCAACAAAGGTTTCTAAAGACGAACTACCAAGTGCGTCAAGGTCAACCGTGTTGTCGGCACCTAACCATCGTGGGATCGCTGGCATAGGAAGTGGGTTGCGCATCGCTAGTCTCCGATAAATGAGCCATTCCCTCAGCGTCGCAGGCGCTCGGTACGGCAGGTTTTAATACCTTTGTACGCCTTCATAGAGCGTGGCAGTACTAGCAGAACTACTAGGTTTCTCATCTATTTTTTGGTGCTACGTTAGCTATAAAGCAGCACCGACCTCAAAGCATAGGGTCCCTAACACTGCTTCAAGGGAGATGGACTGCGCGCTTAACACTATTCTATTGAGGCTTTTATTATGGCTGACAGCCCCCATTCAAATGCGTTTAACTTTATTAGTTACCTAGAACATCAAGTGGATCCGCGCACCGGCCAATACACCGCGTCCATTAGTATCCCCGACATTAACGCAAACCAGCTGTGCGGCCCCACGCTTCCGCTATCACTCACTTTTAACCCCTTAAACCGCTTGAATCAGGGATTCGGGCCTGGTTGGTCATGGCAACTTTCGCAGTACGAAATCAATACTCAACTATTAACACTTAGCACGGGAGAAACATTAAAAGTCGTTAACTGGGATGGGCCCAAAGCCATTTTCAGTGAACAAAAGCTAATAAACTTTAACTTCTATCGTGAATCGCCCGTCTCTTATCGAATTGCCCATAACTCAGGACTGACAGAAATACTAGAGCTTCAGAGCGCCCGTGCAATGCCAGTCAGGCACTACTCGCCCCAAGGTCACGATCTTAGTTTGACGTACGAGCCATGGGATGATGACTCTAAACCTGTCGATGTATTAAGTGGCGTTTACGACGCGCAAAAGCAAGTACTTTTCAAGGTTCATGATATTGGCTCCACCACATTAAAACTTGAGCTGTACCCTAACCTGGTTGATTACAACAGTACATACCTATGGAATTACGTGCCCGGAAGCCTTGAAAGCACCATCACTCTTCCTACTGAGGATAAAGCTCAATGGCGCTTTGGTTATAGTATGGTCAGAGATTGCTTTTGCATTTCAGAGGTCTATACCCCAAATGGGGCACGCGAGACTATTGTTTATGGTGATGAAGGCCACGGCCATCCTGCCGACCCAACCCTTCGTTTACCTAGAGTGACTGAGCATACAATTTCACCTGGCTCAGACCAACCGGATATTGTCACTCACTACAGCTACGTTCTTACACAGGCATCGAACAACCATAATTTTCTCGGCTATCAGGGCGCAGGCATCGTTTGGTCAGAGAACGGACTGGATAATCTTTATAACGTTTTTGGTGAATACAATTACGGTTCCATTCAAAAAATCATACAGGGAAGTAAAACAACTATAACAATTGAACGTACGTACAACCGCTTTCATTTGCTTACACAAGAACTGACGCGACAGAACGATAACGTGTGTGTCGTGAACACCCAGTATCATCTACTGCCGGACCGAAATTTTTTTCGAGCAGCCCCGCAACTTTCAAACCCCCCATATCATCAACAAATTGTGGTACTTGGACTCCGACAAGAATACAGCGCGTGAAGAATCCGAAGTGATTGAATTCGACATGCATGGGAATGTTACTTATCATCTTTTTGCAGACGGCAGATCGCAAGTCAACACTTATTATTTAGCCGAAGGCGAAGGTCAACCGGACGATGATTTATATTGCCCAGCTCACCCTGAAGGCTTTGCCCACTCGCTCAAGACCAAAAAATTAATACCGGCTCGTTCTGATTATGGCGATGCGTCTATATCAGTACTTCAATACCGTTATGACACCCTGAAATCGCTCCGTCCTGAGATTCCAGACAGCTTGGTGAACGTGACTGAAACGCGCTTCCAAGTCACTATCGAACACGATAACTTCGGACGGCAAACAGAAATCTATATACCGTTGCAACAGATTGATTTTCTGTATCACAACACCCCAGAAAATAAGTTAACCCATGGACGGATGAGCTGCAAAGCGACACACGTCAATCAATACACCAGTTACCTTCACTATGAATACGCAGAGGGCACAGACGAACAGGGACAACCGTACTTGGAAACGCGACAAACAATGAGTAATAACACTGATGGAACATCACGTACTACGCTTACGCGGGCGTCCTGTCTTTCCGGGCAAAATATATTCTTACGTGATGAATATGGGGTTGAGTCCGCCTATACATTCGATCACCTGGGCCGTACTACATCCGAATCTATCGCACCTGATACCGATTCTTCAGTCACTGTACACTTTCACTACGCACTGGCCGTGGAAGAAGGATTAGTCAAAGAACAGACCATTACAGATGCACAAGGTGTTAAGGCACGTATCTTTTACGATGGCCTGGACCGAGTAGTTTATAAAGAGCGACAAGACACGGGAAACGGTACACAGGCAAATGAATTTCGCCAAACTTTTTCCGCTCGCTATGACGACTTAGGAAATCTGATTGAAGAAACCCATTACGATTGGATTGACGATACTCACTCACTTAAACTCACCAGTCTTTTTATCTACGACGATTGGAACCAACGCATTGGGACAATCGGACCCGATGGGGTTCAACGGTATGAAGTCACTGACCCTATTGGTTTAAAAAACAGTGATGGTATACGAGAACGCACAGTCACTAGTTGGACCCAAGCACGCAGCAAACGCATTGCTAAACAGGGCCTAACACGTACTCGGTTGTCTGCAATGGGTAAACCACTGCACATTGAGCAGCTTGACTCAAATAATACGATCGTCAGCCTCTACCAGTTCCGTTACGACGGCGCCGGTAATTGTGTTGCAGAAATAGATCAGCGAGGGAATGAAACCCTCTACACTTATGATGCCTTGAACAGACTCACCGTCAACATTCTTCCTGATTCAACCCGTGTGTTACATACCTATGCATCTCACAGCAATACTGCCCTAATAGAAAAAGTTGAAGTCGAGACTAATGGCAAACCTCGGACGGCGCTCGGCACACAGGTATTCGACGGCATCGGTCGCATCGTTCAATCGCATGTTGGGCGACGCAGCGAAACGCGCACTTATGAGGAAGGCCAGTTCCATGTCAGCGAACGTAAAACGCTCAAGAACGTTCCTATCAGTTACGCGTATAATTTCAACCTCACTGACTCACCTATCCGCACAAAAGCAGATGACGAGACCACATTTGAGTATGACAATACCACTGCTCTTCTAACACATGCCGTTAACTACGAAGGCTCTCGGGATTATATCTATAACGACATCAATCAATTAAAAGAAGACCTTTGGAGTGATAACAGCGGTAACGTCATCCGCACCCAATATGCCAGTAGCCTGCTGGGGCGTCAACTCAGCCGTAAAGAAACAATTAACGGCGTCACTAACAACCAAGCTACCACCACCTATCATTATGATGCACAGGGGCGTATCAGCCGAATGGTACAAGGCGCTCTCGAGTCGAGCTTCACGTACGACATATTTGGCCGCTTGCACACTACGACGACTAAAGATACAAGCACTACGAAAGTAAGCCAATTGTTGACAACACTGAAATACGACTTTATGGGCCGTGAAGTAAGCCGCTGTATGGCACTCAACGGCCAATCTCTGCGCACCATTACTCAAACATGGAATATTCAGGACCTGCTTGAGTCTCGACATCTTCAGCTCGGTGAAAAAACATTACTGAAAGAACGTTTTAATTACGACTCCCGAGGACGCTTAACGGAATACGAATGCGAGGGCGAATCCTTGCCCAAGGATGACTATGGTCACGCAATAATCATGCAAATATTTGATTTCGATGGTTTAGACAACATTATTCAATCTTTGACGATCTTTCAGGATGGTACGGAAGATTATTCATCATTCACTTTCCATCCACATGACCCGTGCCAATTATTAACGGTCAGCCACAGCCATCCACGTTACATTGAAGATGGTCGAGCATTATGTAAGTTTTCATTCGATGAAGACGGTAACCAGATAAATGATGAGTTTGGTAACCTTCTGAAGTACGACAGCCTCGGGCGCTTGCTATGTGTTGAGGTTGAAAGCTCAGGAACCCCTGTTTCGAGTTTTCGCTATGACAGCCACAATCAATTAATCGCCTCTCAATATAAGAATGAAAGTGAACGTCTGCGTATGTATGAGGGAATTCAACTGGTCGGAACCCTACAGGACAACATCCACACCCAACTTTTTCGCAACACGGATCAGGCACTGGGCCAACAACGTCCAGACGATGCAGGTCAGACGTTGCTGTTTATGACTGACGCCAATAGAAGTATCGTTGCACACAGTCAACAAGACACCGTAACCACCGCGAGCTACGATGCCTACGGCGGTACAGGAGAATGGCCGTTGGACAGTGTGCTGGCTTACAACGGAGAAGTGCGTGAAGCAGGCAGTGGTTGGTACCTTCTGGGTAAAGGCTATCGCGCTTACAATCCTTCGCTCAGGCGTTTTCATAGCCCCGATTCTTTCAGCCCGTTTGGGGTAGGAGGGCTTAATCCTTATGTTTACTGTTTAGGCAACCCCATTCGATTCCGCGACCCGACAGGGCATTATTCCTATGGCCAACAATTGGATTCGGCCAACCCTGTCTATGTTCGTACGTCACCCATTGCAGGTGTTAACTTGGTCTCCGGACTTATTATTGCTGTTGGGATTGCTATATCAGCCGCGATAACGGTAGCTACTTGGGGTACAGGAACAGCCCTTGCAATTGCTATAGTATCCGTAGCGATCGACATAGCGGCTACGACTGCAGGCATTCTCTCGATGTATACCAGGGATGACGCCAGCAAGAACCTTGATTTGGCAAGTTACGCCGGATTGATTCCTATAGTTGGGGGGTCTTCAGCTAAGAGGGTTTCTTCTGCTGTTGGTGATCTAGCAACTAACCTGGACACATCTACCGCGACGGCTGCGAGGAAGCTCTCATCGTTTTCAGACCCTATTAACCAGGGCGTAACAGTCAGCACGGCTCCAGGACGCTTAATGGATATGGCATCAGACATGCCGCCCGGTCCAACGCCATTGTATGTCGCGCCCTTAACGCGACAACTAAACGTTGCGAACCCTTTTTTCAATCGTAGGTACACAGAAAACCCACTGTTTGAAGCAGAGGCCATTACGTCGAACGTCCCGACAAAACAGACCATTACGCCTAACGTCGCGACAAAACAGACCCTGTCGCCGCCAGATGTTTCGATTGAAGCATCTCCAAATACGGCAAGGGGCGGTTGGACGAAACCGAATGGAAAGTGGGTTCTCACGCCTGACGATGTGGTCATTACAACGCAAGCCGGCAGGAGAACTAAAGGCTATTCACTTTAAACCATAAGCGTCCGGGCATCCCGTCTTGCGCAGCTAAGCTGGTTGCCAACGATGCGGCAACAACTCCCCAATCTCACTCGCCCGCTGCGTCGGCAGGCGAGTAAGAACGTCCTTCAGATAAGCATACGCATCATGCTTGTTGAGCTTGGCCGATTGGATCAAACTCATCAACGCCGCCGCACGTTGACCGCTGCGTAGGGAACCGGCGAACAGCCAGTTTTTTCTTCCAAGCGCCCAAGGTCGAACTTGCTGCTCGATATGGTTGTTGTCTATCGGCACCGTGCCGTCGTCCAGGTAACGGCTCAACGCAGCCCAACGCTTGAGGCTGTAATCCAGCGCTTTGGTAATGCCTAAACCTGCATGCATAAGCTCACGCTGGGCGACCATCCAGGCATGAAACGCGTCCATCAGAGGTGCTGCTTTTTCCTGGCGTATTCGTCGTCGAGCGTCCGGTTCTAAATCGCGGACTTCACGTTCAATTTCATATAAGGCCGCGATGTACCGCAACGCTTGCTCGGCCAGCACGCTTTTATTGGTGACGTGCAGGTCGTAAAACTGTAAGCGCTCCATAAACCCCACCGACTACAAGATGGGTAGAGCGCTTAGCTGGGCGATACCGGCGAGCAGTTCCACGGCAACAGCGCTTCGTAATCTTCAACCGAGTCCGCCAGTGGTAGCCGTTCT
>NZ_JAAQWX010000024.1:0-7500 GCF_012985745.1 Pseudomonas sp. WS 5078
ACAAAAACAAAATCCCTGTCTGCGTGAGCAGACAGGGATTCTGGAATTTAATCTTGACGATGACCTACTCTCACATGGGGAAACCCCACACTACCATCGGCGATGCATCGTTTCACTGCTGAGTTCGGGATGGGATCAGGTGGTTCCAATGCTCTATGGTCGTCAAGAAATTCGGTAGCCAGGTCGTTTACCTTACGGTTAACGCTCCAGCGAATGGGTATGTAATAGTTTGGTGTTTTGTGAGGTGCAAACTTTCGGTTTGTATCGTCTTCACACACCGCAATCTGGTCTTTCGATCAAATTGCTTGGGTGTTATATGGTCAAGCCTCACGGGCAATTAGTATTGGTTAGCTCAACGCCTCACAGCGCTTACACACCCAACCTATCAACGTCGTAGTCTTCGACGGCCCTTTAGGGAACTCAAGGTTCCAGTGAGATCTCATCTTGAGGCAAGTTTCCCGCTTAGATGCTTTCAGCGGTTATCTTTCCCGAACATAGCTACCCGGCAATGCCACTGGCGTGACAACCGGAACACCAGAGGTTCGTCCACTCCGGTCCTCTCGTACTAGGAGCAGCCCCTCTCAAATCTCAAACGTCCACGGCAGATAGGGACCGAACTGTCTCACGACGTTCTAAACCCAGCTCGCGTACCACTTTAAATGGCGAACAGCCATACCCTTGGGACCGGCTTCAGCCCCAGGATGTGATGAGCCGACATCGAGGTGCCAAACACCGCCGTCGATATGAACTCTTGGGCGGTATCAGCCTGTTATCCCCGGAGTACCTTTTATCCGTTGAGCGATGGCCCTTCCATACAGAACCACCGGATCACTAAGACCTACTTTCGTACCTGCTCGACGTGTCTGTCTCGCAGTCAAGCGCGCTTTTGCCTTTATACTCTACGACCGATTTCCGACCGGTCTGAGCGCACCTTCGTACTCCTCCGTTACTCTTTAGGAGGAGACCGCCCCAGTCAAACTACCCACCATACACTGTCCTCGATCCGGATAACGGACCTGAGTTAGAACCTCAAAGTTGCCAGGGTGGTATTTCAAGGATGGCTCCACGCAGACTGGCGTCCACGCTTCAAAGCCTCCCACCTATCCTACACAAGCAAATTCAAAGTCCAGTGCAAAGCTATAGTAAAGGTTCACGGGGTCTTTCCGTCTAGCCGCGGATACACTGCATCTTCACAGCGATTTCAATTTCACTGAGTCTCGGGTGGAGACAGCGCCGCCATCGTTACGCCATTCGTGCAGGTCGGAACTTACCCGACAAGGAATTTCGCTACCTTAGGACCGTTATAGTTACGGCCGCCGTTTACCGGGGCTTCGATCAAGAGCTTCGCGTTAGCTAACCCCATCAATTAACCTTCCGGCACCGGGCAGGCGTCACACCCTATACGTCCACTTTCGTGTTTGCAGAGTGCTGTGTTTTTAATAAACAGTCGCAGCGGCCTGGTATCTTCGACCGGCGTGGGCTTACGCAGTAAATGCTTCACCCTCACCGGCGCACCTTCTCCCGAAGTTACGGTGCCATTTTGCCTAGTTCCTTCACCCGAGTTCTCTCAAGCGCCTTGGTATTCTCTACCCAACCACCTGTGTCGGTTTGGGGTACGGTTCCTGGTTACCTGAAGCTTAGAAGCTTTTCTTGGAAGCATGGCATCAACCACTTCGTGTTCTAAAAGAACACTCGTCATCAGCTCTCGGCCTTAGAATCCCGGATTTACCTAAGATTCCAGCCTACCACCTTAAACTTGGACAACCAACGCCAAGCTGGCCTAGCCTTCTCCGTCCCTCCATCGCAATAACCAGAAGTACAGGAATATTAACCTGTTTTCCATCGACTACGCTTTTCAGCCTCGCCTTAGGGACCGACTAACCCTGCGTCGATTAACGTTGCGCAGGAAACCTTGGTCTTTCGGCGTGGGTGTTTTTCACACCCATTATCGTTACTCATGTCAGCATTCGCACTTCTGATACCTCCAGCAAGCTTCTCAACTCACCTTCACAGGCTTACAGAACGCTCCTCTACCGCATCACTTACGTGATACCCGTAGCTTCGGTGTATGGTTTGAGCCCCGTTAAATCTTCCGCGCAGGCCGACTCGACTAGTGAGCTATTACGCTTTCTTTAAAGGGTGGCTGCTTCTAAGCCAACCTCCTAGCTGTCTAAGCCTTCCCACATCGTTTCCCACTTAACCATAACTTTGGGACCTTAGCTGACGGTCTGGGTTGTTTCCCTTTTCACGACGGACGTTAGCACCCGCCGTGTGTCTCCCATGCTCGGCACTTGTAGGTATTCGGAGTTTGCATCGGTTTGGTAAGTCGGGATGACCCCCTAGCCGAAACAGTGCTCTACCCCCTACAGTGATACATGAGGCGCTACCTAAATAGCTTTCGAGGAGAACCAGCTATCTCCGAGCTTGATTAGCCTTTCACTCCGATCCACAGGTCATCCGCTAACTTTTCAACGGTAGTCGGTTCGGTCCTCCAGTTAGTGTTACCCAACCTTCAACCTGCCCATGGATAGATCGCCCGGTTTCGGGTCTATTCCCAGCGACTAGACGCCCTATTAAGACTCGCTTTCGCTACGCCTCCCCTATTCGGTTAAGCTTGCCACTGAAAATAAGTCGCTGACCCATTATACAAAAGGTACGCAGTCACCCAACAAAGTGGGCTCCCACTGCTTGTACGCATACGGTTTCAGGATCTATTTCACTCCCCTCTCCGGGGTTCTTTTCGCCTTTCCCTCACGGTACTAGTTCACTATCGGTCAGTCAGTAGTATTTAGCCTTGGAGGATGGTCCCCCCATATTCAGACAAAGTTTCTCGTGCTCCGTCCTACTCGATTTCACTGCAAAGATGTTTTCGCGTACAGGGCTATCACCCACTATGGCCGCACTTTCCAGAGCGTTCCGCTAACATCAATACAGCTTAAGGGCTGGTCCCCGTTCGCTCGCCACTACTAAGGGAATCTCGGTTGATTTCTTTTCCTCAGGGTACTTAGATGTTTCAGTTCCCCTGGTTCGCTTCTTGTACCTATGTATTCAGTACAAGATAACCATCTTATGATGGTTGGGTTCCCCCATTCAGACATCTCCGGATCAAAGTCTGTTTGCCGACTCCCCGAAGCTTTTCGCAGGCTACCACGTCTTTCATCGCCTCTGACTGCCAAGGCATCCACCGTATGCGCTTCTTCACTTGACCATATAACCCCAAGCAATCTGGTTATACTATGAAGACGACATTCGCCGAAAACTTGCAATTACTCACAAATTTTACCTTAGCCTGAATAAACACCAGTGAAAGTGTCATTCAGTCTATCTTTCTATTACATACCCAAATTTTTAAAGAACGATCTAATCAAAAGATCAGAAATCAACATTCACCATCGTGCTGATGGAATGCTCATTTCTAAGCTTTACGATACAGAAGCAAGTTTATGGTGGAGCCAAGCGGGATCGAACCGCTGACCTCCTGCGTGCAAGGCAGGCGCTCTCCCAGCTGAGCTATGGCCCCATACAAAATTGGTGGGTCTGGGCAGATTCGAACTGCCGACCTCACCCTTATCAGGGGTGCGCTCTAACCAACTGAGCTACAGACCCAATTTCGAGCTTGTAACTGTTAGCGTGAGCTATCAGCTTGGAGCTTAAAGCTGCTTCTATCGTCTTCTTCAATGAATCAAGCAATTCGTGTGGGAACTTATGGAGCAGCTGATGTCGTCGATTAAGGAGGTGATCCAGCCGCAGGTTCCCCTACGGCTACCTTGTTACGACTTCACCCCAGTCATGAATCACACCGTGGTAACCGTCCTCCCGAGGGTTAGACTAGCTACTTCTGGTGCAACCCACTCCCATGGTGTGACGGGCGGTGTGTACAAGGCCCGGGAACGTATTCACCGTGACATTCTGATTCACGATTACTAGCGATTCCGACTTCACGCAGTCGAGTTGCAGACTGCGATCCGGACTACGATCGGTTTTATGGGATTAGCTCCACCTCGCGGCTTGGCAACCCTTTGTACCGACCATTGTAGCACGTGTGTAGCCCAGGCCGTAAGGGCCATGATGACTTGACGTCATCCCCACCTTCCTCCGGTTTGTCACCGGCAGTCTCCTTAGAGTGCCCACCATTACGTGCTGGTAACTAAGGACAAGGGTTGCGCTCGTTACGGGACTTAACCCAACATCTCACGACACGAGCTGACGACAGCCATGCAGCACCTGTCTCAATGTTCCCGAAGGCACCAATCCATCTCTGGAAAGTTCATTGGATGTCAAGGCCTGGTAAGGTTCTTCGCGTTGCTTCGAATTAAACCACATGCTCCACCGCTTGTGCGGGCCCCCGTCAATTCATTTGAGTTTTAACCTTGCGGCCGTACTCCCCAGGCGGTCAACTTAATGCGTTAGCTGCGCCACTAAGAACTCAAGGTTCCCAACGGCTAGTTGACATCGTTTACGGCGTGGACTACCAGGGTATCTAATCCTGTTTGCTCCCCACGCTTTCGCACCTCAGTGTCAGTATCAGTCCAGGTAGTCGCCTTCGCCACTGGTGTTCCTTCCTATATCTACGCATTTCACCGCTACACAGGAAATTCCACTACCCTCTACCATACTCTAGCTTGCCAGTTTTGGATGCAGTTCCCAGGTTGAGCCCGGGGATTTCACATTCAACTTAACAAACCACCTACGCGCGCTTTACGCCCAGTAATTCCGATTAACGCTTGCACCCTCTGTATTACCGCGGCTGCTGGCACAGAGTTAGCCGGTGCTTATTCTGTCGGTAACGTCAAGACACTAACGTATTAGGTTAATGCCCTTCCTCCCAACTTAAAGTGCTTTACAATCCGAAGACCTTCTTCACACACGCGGCATGGCTGGATCAGGCTTTCGCCCATTGTCCAATATTCCCCACTGCTGCCTCCCGTAGGAGTCTGGACCGTGTCTCAGTTCCAGTGTGACTGATCATCCTCTCAGACCAGTTACGGATCGTAGCCTTGGTGAGCCATTACCTCACCAACTAGCTAATCCGACCTAGGCTCATCTGATAGCGCAAGGCCCGAAGGTCCCCTGCTTTCTCCCGTAGGACGTATGCGGTATTAGCGTCCGTTTCCGAACGTTATCCCCCACTATCAGGCAGATTCCTAGGTATTACTCACCCGTCCGCCGCTCTCAAGAGGTGCAAGCACCTCTCTACCGCTCGACTTGCATGTGTTAGGCCTGCCGCCAGCGTTCAATCTGAGCCATGATCAAACTCTTCAGTTCAAACATCTTTGGGTTTTGAGAAAACCCTAAACTTGGCTCAGCAATCGTTGGTTACATCTTTGATTTCTCGCGGAGTAACTTGTGATGCTGATAATCTTTTTGACTATCAGTCTGACTCCACAAGCACCCACACGAATTGCTTGATTCAGTTGTTAAAGAGCGGTTGGTTAAGCTTTCGCTCAACCGAGGCGCGCATTCTACAGCAGCCTCTGTTGCTGTCAAGCGGTTATTTTAAGATGTTTTCAAAGTTTCCTCTGTAACATCAACCACTTGCGCTTTCGATCTCTCGTCAGCGGGAGGCGAATTCTACAGCGTTACACGCTGCTGTCAACCCCACTTTATTCTTTATTAATCAGGTTAGTGACCTGATTAACTGCACACGCTTTTTACAAAGCTTGTACTTCTACAAAAACAAAATCCCTGTCTGCGTGAGCAGACAGGGATTCTGGAATTTAATCTTGACGATGACCTACTCTCACATGGGGAAACCCCACACTACCATCGGCGATGCATCGTTTCACTGCTGAGTTCGGGATGGGATCAGGTGGTTCCAATGCTCTATGGTCGTCAAGAAATTCGGTAGCCAGGTCGTTTACCTTACGGTTAACGCTCCAGCGAATGGGTATGTAATAGTTTGGTGTTTTGTGAGGTGCAAACTTTCGGTTTGTATCGTCTTCACACACCGCAATCTGGTCTTTCGATCAAATTGCTTGGGTGTTATATGGTCAAGCCTCACGGGCAATTAGTATTGGTTAGCTCAACGCCTCACAGCGCTTACACACCCAACCTATCAACGTCGTAGTCTTCGACGGCCCTTTAGGGAACTCAAGGTTCCAGTGAGATCTCATCTTGAGGCAAGTTTCCCGCTTAGATGCTTTCAGCGGTTATCTTTCCCGAACATAGCTACCCGGCAATGCCACTGGCGTGACAACCGGAACACCAGAGGTTCGTCCACTCCGGTCCTCTCGTACTAGGAGCAGCCCCTCTCAAATCTCAAACGTCCACGGCAGATAGGGACCGAACTGTCTCACGACGTTCTAAACCCAGCTCGCGTACCACTTTAAATGGCGAACAGCCATACCCTTGGGACCGGCTTCAGCCCCAGGATGTGATGAGCCGACATCGAGGTGCCAAACACCGCCGTCGATATGAACTCTTGGGCGGTATCAGCCTGTTATCCCCGGAGTACCTTTTATCCGTTGAGCGATGGCCCTTCCATACAGAACCACCGGATCACTAAGACCTACTTTCGTACCTGCTCGACGTGTCTGTCTCGCAGTCAAGCGCGCTTTTGCCTTTATACTCTACGACCGATTTCCGACCGGTCTGAGCGCACCTTCGTACTCCTCCGTTACTCTTTAGGAGGAGACCGCCCCAGTCAAACTACCCACCATACACTGTCCTCGATCCGGATAACGGACCTGAGTTAGAACCTCAAAGTTGCCAGGGTGGTATTTCAAGGATGGCTCCACGCAGACTGGCGTCCACGCTTCAAAGCCTCCCACCTATCCTACACAAGCAAATTCAAAGTCCAGTGCAAAGCTATAGTAAAGGTTCACGGGGTCTTTCCGTCTAGCCGCGGATACACTGCATCTTCACAGCGATTTCAATTTCACTGAGTCTCGGGTGGAGACAGCGCCGCCATCGTTACGCCATTCGTGCAGGTCGGAACTTACCCGACAAGGAATTTCGCTACCTTAGGACCGTTATAGTTACGGCCGCCGTTTACCGGGGCTTCGATCAAGAGCTTCGCGTTAGCTAACCCCATCAATTAACCTTCCGGCACCGGGCAGGCGTCACACCCTATACGTCCACTTTCGTGTTTGCAGAGTGCTGTGTTTTTAATAAACAGTCGCAGCGGCCTGGTATCTTCGACCGGCGTGGGCTTACGCAGTAAATGCTTCACCCTCACCGGCGCACCTTCTCCCGAAGTTACGGTGCCATTTTGCCTAGTTCCTTCACCCGAGTTCTCTCAAGCGCCTTGGTATTCTCTACCCAACCACCTGTGTCGGTTTGGGGTACGGTTCCTGGTTACCTGAAGCTTAGAAGCTTTTCTTGGAAGCATGGCATCAACCACTTCGTGTTCTAAAAGAACACTCGTCATCAGCTCTCGGCCTTAGAATCCCGGATTTACCTAAGATTCCAGCCTACCACCTTAAACTTGGACAACCAACGCCAAGCTGGCCTAGCCTTCTCCGTCCCTCCATCGCAATAACCAGAAGTACAGGAATATTA
>NZ_JAAQWX010000025.1:0-5582 GCF_012985745.1 Pseudomonas sp. WS 5078
CGCAGCGCGGCATGAACTTGCAATGGCAAGGCACCGGCCCCGACGCCAAGGCCGTGCGCGAATGGGCCGACGACGGCAGCTTCGACACGCGCCTGGAATGGGACGAAAACATCCGCCTGACCTACGTCACCGACGCCCACGGCAACGAGACCTGGCACTACTACGACATCCTCGGTTACACCTACCGCATCCGCCATGCTGACGGGCGTTCGGAATGGCTGTTCCGCGACGACGCGAAAAACATCCTGCGCCACGTGCATCCCGACGGCAGCACCGACCGCTACAGCTACGACGATCGCAGCAACCTGCTCGAACACATCCGTGCCGACCACAGCGTCATGCACTACGCGTACAACGATCAGGACCAGTTGATCAAAATCCGCGACGCCGAAGGTGGCCTTTGGCTACGTGACTACGACGATCAGGGCAACCTGATTGAAGCCGTCGACCCGTTGGGCAACAAAACCGAATACGCCTACAACGACGCCGGTTTGCCGACCGCCATCAAAGACGCCAACGGCAACGAAAAGACCCTTGCCCACAACGACGCCGGGCAACTGGTGGAGTACGTCGACTGCTCCGGCAAAACCAGCGTTTGGGAGTACAACGACCTCGGGCAAATGGTCTGCTTCACCGATGCGGCGGGCAACAAGACCGAGTACGTGTACAAGGCCGGGCAACTGATCCTGATCACCCACCCGGACAACACCGAAGAACGCTTTAGCCGCGACGCCGAAGGCCGACTGCTGGCCCACACCGATGGCCTCAACCGCTGCACCACCTGGAGCTACACCGCCGCCGGTTTGATCGACGAGCGTATCGACGCTGCCGAACAGACCTTGCGCTATCGCTGGGACCGCCTCGGGCAACTGCTCGCGCTGGAAAACGAAAACCGGCAGCAGGCGACATTCGATTACGACCCGGTAGGCCGTTTACTCAAAGAGATCGGGTTTGACGGTCGCAGCACCCTGTACGAGTACGACCCAAACACCGGCCGCCTGGCCAACACCGTCGACGGCCAGCGCACCACCCACGTCGAGTTCGACCCCACAGGCCGCCTCATCGAACGCACCGCACGCCTGGGCGGCACCACCCAAACCGAAACCTTCGCCTACGACGGCAACGGCAACCTGGCCATGGCCACCAACGCCGACAGCCGCCTGCAATGGTTCCACGACCCGGCGGGCAACCTGCTGCGCGAACACCAGCACTACCTGAGCCTGCAAACCCCGGTGGTTGCCGTGTGGCAGCACGAATACGACGTGCTCAACCAACGCATCGCCACCACCCGCCCGGACGGCCACAAAGTCAGCTGGCTGACCTACGGCAGCGGGCACCTGCTGGGCATGCGCCTCGACGAACACGAACTGATCGGCTACGAGCGTGACGACCTGCACCGCGAAGTCGCCCGCCACCAGGGCAACCGCCTGCTGCAAACCCAACAATGGGACCCGGCCGGGCGCCTGCAAGAACAACTGCTGGGCCGCAGCGACGACAAAACCACCCTGCTCAAACGCACCTATCAGTACGACGCGGCCAGCCAACTGACCGACATCCACGACAGCCGTCGCGGCCCGTTATCGTACCGCTACGACCCGGTAGGCCGACTGCTCAACGCCACCAGTCGGCTGGGCGTCGAAACCTTCGCCTTCGACCCGGCCAGCAACCTGCTGGACGAAAAAACCCAACAGCACCAACGCCCGCTGGACCAGGACGCCAAGCGCAACAAACTGATGGACAACCTGCTGCGCGAATACGCCGGCACCCACTACGACTACGACGAACGCGGCAACCAGACCCGCCGCTGGCACAACGGCCAGCAAAGCCGCCTGCACTGGGACCTGTTCGACCGCTTGGTGCGCTTTGAAGACAACCGACTGCGCGTCGACTACGCCTACGACCCGCTGGGAAGACGCCTCTACAAATACTCCAACGCCCACCACCCACACCGAAACGAAGCGGGCTCGCAGTGGAACCAAAACGAACAGGCCCGCAAACAGCGCGAACTGGGGTGCGGCTTCACCTTATTCGGCTGGGACGGCGACACCCTCGCCTGGGAAAGCAGCCCCGCGCAGGCCGACGGCGCCAGCGGCAAAACCGTCCACTACCTCTACGAACCCGGCAGCTTCGTCCCCGTGGCCCAGGCCCTGCGTCACCAACCGATGCGCCTCTTGGCCCAGCCGAGTTACACCGGCGCCTACGACATCGACCAAGACCCGCTGTGGACGCACACCCCGCAAGCGCTGCCGATAGACGTACTGGCGTGGTACCAGTGCGACCACCTCGGAACACCACAAGAACTGACCGACCACACCGGCCAAATCGCCTGGAGCGCGCAGTACAAAGCGTGGGGTGAAGTCAAAGAACAACGCTCGGAATGGGCACGGCAGAAAGGCCTGACCAACCCGATCAGGTTTCAGGGCCAGTACCACGATCACGAAACAGGGCTGCACTACAATCGGTATAGGTACTATGATCCACGGACCGGACGGTTTGTCAGCAAAGACCCGATCAGCTATGCGGGTGGGTTGAACCTGTATGCGTATGCGCCGAATCCAACGGGGTGGGTTGATCCGTTGGGGCTCGCCAAACTCACTCATGCACCTGACTTTGATACCGCCAGAACACAGGCTTTTAAGAATGCAGGAATGACAAATCCCGAAAATGTCTCATTCTCAAAATATGACCCAGTAACAGGTACGGTAGTTGAGTTCAAAGGAGAGGGTGGAGCCAAAGTTGCATATGATGCACCTCATGCAGACATGGATACAAAGAGCGGACACGATAAACCCCATGTGGGCTGGCAAACTGCTGGTAAACGCGGACGATGTGGCTGCGCTGAGCGAGGAAATATCACCTATGGCGGCCCACAACATCCACATCGCCCCGATAAGAAATAGGAAAATATTTATGAATCAAGCAAACAGCACCTCCCTAAAGTGTGAAATAGAGTCTGCCCTAATGGCAGCAGGCCTAGCCAACAACGAAGTGGAAGACAAAGACCGAGTGCTATCAATAGTAGAAACTACCTTTGTCAAAGACAGACCTAGAGCTTGGTGGTCATCTTTGGCTGTAGCGCCAAAAATATACACTTTCGGCGATAACTCAGGTTATCTACACCTAACCGAGGTGGCACCACCTACCACTGACGACGTTTGGTTCATAGTCGATGAAGACAATGACCAAAAATTTGTATTTAGCCTCCCTCTCTCAGAGATCAAAAACATCATCGAAGAATGTCGATACTTCGAGTACTATATTGTAGATAAGAAACTGAAATGGCTACTTGCAGAGAATGATCACGGAGACCTCATATTTTCCGAGAAAAACTTTGCCCCGTGACCGACCGCCCTCTCCAATAGAATTGAAAGGAGAACGTCCATTGAAGAGCATAGTCTGCCTCGACGATACACAGACCACAGCGGCTTGGTGATCGAATCTTTCTACTGCCGTTATTGAAAATTGGCAAACAAAAACATACGAGGTCACTAGTTTGACAGCAAACAAGAAACAACAACTTGAAAAGGAGATAAATATTAGGCGCGAGGGTGGAATTTTCATTCGAGATAGAGAAGCTAAAAAGCTTGTTCCAGTCATTGGGCTATCACAAACCTTGAGGCTACCTTGAAAATACAAGAGAATCATTCTGCCTGGGGTTCTATAGAGTCCCTAGTTAATACATATAAAATAATGGATGTAGAGGGTAATATTGTGCCTGATATTGAGGCGCAGACTGCAGTAAAGCGAGCACTAACAGCCCGAGTCGAATTTTTTCACAATAACAAGCTGCTTAAAACTAACCCCTTTGATGAAAAAGGAGTGCTGGTGGATAGGCAATACTTTAGGAATGACTTCACTGAAGAAGGGTATGAGCTGTACCGGCAGAAAGTTCCAGCCTGGTTAAAATCGAAAGCTTCTTCTAAGCTGCCACCTGATATGAAAATTCTAGAAAGAGGACTAGCAGTTATCCGTGGAGAGAAAAAATAGCGCCACTTCATCGTAGGCAGACTCGGGAACTGGTCTTGCCCCGGTTTTATGGACATTGAATTAAGGGGTTGTGCGCCCAAACAGCCGAGATTTCCACCCGGCCTTTAACTGCGTATTTTGAGGCTGGATGGCGTTGCCCAAAAGATCTTTTTGCTTGGTGACTACAGGTCTCGATAGATAAACGGATTGCTTGATGTAAAAAACTGTTGTTTATAAATCCGAAAAGGCAACAGGTTACTGGAATTCATTCTCACGAAAATTTCGGCGATTTGGGCGTACAACCCCGAATAATGTTTCTTCTTTTTGGTCGGTCGTGTGCTGTGAAAAAATCTGCCTGACTTACGTCACCGATGCCCACGGCCACGAAACCTAGCACTACTACGAAATCCTCGGTTACACCTACCGCATTCGCCGTCCTGATGACCGCTCCGAGTGGCTGTTTCACGACGACGTGAAAAACATCGTGCGCCACGTCCACCCGTCGACGGCCAGCGCACCACCCACGTCGAGTTCGACCCCACAGGCCGCCTCATCGAACGCACCGCACGCCTGGGCGGCACCACCCAAACCGAAACCTTCGCCTACGACGGCAACGGCAACCTGGCCATGGCCACCAACGCCGACAGCCGCCTGCAATGGTTCCACGAGCCGGCGGGCAACCTGCTGCGCGAACACCAGCACTACCTGAGCCTGCAAACCCCGGTGGTTGCCGTGTGGCAGCACGAATACGACGTGCTCAACCAACGCATCGCCACCACCCGCCCGGACGGCCACAAAGTCAGCTGGCTGACCTACGGCAGCGGCCACCTGCTGGGCCTGCGCTTCGACAAACACGAACTGATCGGCTACGAGCGCGACGACCTGCACCGCGAAGTCGTCCGCCACCAGGGCAACCGCCTGCTGCAAACCCAACAATGGGACCCGGCCGGGCGCCTGCAAGAACAACTGCTGGGCCGCAGCGACGACAAAACCACCCTGCTCAAACGCACCTATCAGTACGACGCGGCCAGCCAACTGACCGACATCGACGACAGCCGTCGCGGCCCGTTATCGTACCGCTACGACCCGGTAGGCCGACTGCTCAACGCCACCAGCCGACTGGGCGTCGAAAACTTCGCCTTCGACCCGGCCAGCAACCTGCTGAATGAAAAAACCCAACAGCACCAACGCCCGCTGGACCAGGACGCCAAGCGCAACAAACTGATGGACAACCTGCTGCGCGAATACGCCGGCACCCACTACGACTACGACGAACGCGGCAACCAGATCCGCCGCTGGCACAACGGCCAGCAAAGCCGCCTGCACTGGGACCTGTTCGACCGCCTGGTACGCTTTGAAGACAACCGGCTGCGCGTCGACTACGCCTACGACCCGCTGGGAAGACGCCTCTACAAATACTCCAACGCCCACCACCCACACCGAAACGAAGCGGGCTCGCAGTGGAACCGAAACGAACAGGCCCGCAAACAACGCGAACTGGGGTGCGGCTTCACCTTATTCGGCTGGGACGGCGACACCCTCGCCTGGGAAAGCAGCCCCGCGCAGGCCGATGGCGCCAGTGGCAAAACCGTTCACTACCTCTACGAACCCGGCAG
>NZ_JAAQWX010000026.1:0-4360 GCF_012985745.1 Pseudomonas sp. WS 5078
CTTCTCGCAGCATTCGGGCATGGTGATCGTGTGTGATGGCACCGACGAAGCGGCCGAACGCATTGCCCGCGTGCTGCACAACGACCCGGCCACCGGGGTGATGCGCCACGCCGACGCGGGGTACGACCTCGCCATTGACTGCGCCAACGAGCAGGGTTTGAACCTGCCGATGATTAACGGCTAAGCCGCCCCCGCGCCTGAATGAACAAGGGCGGGCAGACAACAACGGCAGGCGCAGCCAGTGGCCGCGACTGCCCGGCGAACACGTGAGGCGATGAACATGAACAGCAGTCCATTTACTCAACAACTGCAAGGTGTACGCGTGCTGGATATCAGCCGTGTATTGGCCGGGCCGCATTGCACCGCGATGCTGGCGGACCTGGGGGCCGATGTCATCAAGTTCGAAGTGCCGGGGGAAGGCGATGACGCCCGGCATCTGGGGCCGTTTATGGCGGGTGAGAGCGTGTATTTCGGCCTGATCAATCGCGGCAAACGCAGCGTTGAAATTGATTTCAAGGACCCGTCGGACCGTCAACGCTTCTATGAACTGGTGGCCGATGCCGATGTGCTGGTGGAGAACTTCCGGCCGGGGGTGACGCAGCGTCTGGGCATTGATTTCGACACGTTGAAGCAACACAACCCGCGGCTGATTTACGCCAGCATTTCCGGCTTCGGGCAGGACGGCCCGCTCTCCAGCCGCCCGGCTTACGACATTGTGGCCCAAGCCATGTCGGGCCTGATGAGTGTCACCGGGTTTGCGGCTACGGGCCCCACCCGCAGCGGCGAGTCCATTGGTGATTTGTGTGCCGGGGTGTACGCCGCCTGGGCCATCAGCTCGGCCTTGTTTGCCCGCGAGCGCCATGCGCCGGGCGCGCAATACATCGATGTGGCCATGTTTGACGTGCTGTTCAGCCTGCAAATGACCGGTTTGTCCAACCTGTACGCCAACGGTGTGGCGCCGGGTCTGGTGGGCAATCGGCATCCGGTCTCCACTCCGTTCGACACCTATCAGGCGGCTGATGGGCTGGTGGTGATTGCAGTGGCGAGCAACCGGCTGTTTGAGCGGCTGTGTCAGTGCATGGAGCAGCCAGCACTGGCAACCGACCCGCGTTTTGTGGATGACGCTGGCCGCACCCGGCACGAGCCACAATTGCGTGCCGCCATCGAGGCGTGGACCTCGCAACACAGCGTTGAGCACTTGTGCGACGTTCTGCTGGATGCTGGCGTGCCGTCTTCGCCCGTATGGGACTTGGCCCAAGCCGCTGACAGCGAACAGGCCCGCGTGCGTCAGTTGCAATTCCAGCCGCCGGGCGCGGCACGCCCATGGGTGCCGCAACCGGTGTTCTTCAACGGCCACAAACCCCACGCCATCACCGCAGCCCCGCGTTTGGGGGCAGATAACGCCATCTTTGGCCTGAGTAAAGCAGGAGTGAACCCGTGAATTTCGAGATGAATGCAGAAGAACTGGCGGTGGTTGAGAGCGCTGAACAGGTCGCCCGCGAAGTGATTCAGCCCTTGGCCCAGCACTACGATGAAACCGAAAGCTTTTGTCTGGCCAGCATCAAGGCGCTGGGTGACTTGGGCTTTATGGGGATCAATCTGCCTGAAGCGTACGGCGGCCTGGGCATCGGCAGCCTGGCGATGAGCCGCGTGGTGGAAGCGGTTGCGGGGGCCTGTGCGTCTACCGCATCAGCCATGACGGCGCACTTCCTGGCCACCGATTCGATTCTGCTGGGGGGCACTGAACAGCAAAAGCAGGAGTGGTTGCCCAGGGCTGCCAGTGGGGAATGGCTGGGCGCGTTCGCCCTGACCGAACCGGCAGCCGGTTCCAACCCGGCCGACATGCGCAGCCGTGCCGTGCGTGAAGAAGGCGGGTGGCGCGTGCGCGGCAGCAAGCACTACATCACCAATGCCAAGGAAGCCGACTTCATTGTGCTCTACGTGAAAACCGATGCCGAGGCCGGGCACAAAGGGATCAGTGCGTTCATGGTGCCCAAAGGCACGGTCGGTATCAGTTTCTCCAGCCCGGAGAAAACCATGGGCCTGCGCGGTAGCACGATCTATGAGTTGGCACTCGATTGCTGGTTGCCGCAAACCGCGTTGCTGGGGGGCGAAGGTCAGGGCTTCAACACGGCGATGGCAGTGCTGGATCGCGGGCGGGTGGAAGTGGCGGCCATGTCGCTGGGCATTGCCAACGCGGCGTTGCAAGCCAGTTTGAACTGGGTGCGCGAGCGTCAAATAGGGCCAAAACCCCTGGCGGCGTATCAAGGCACGCAATGGCGCTTGGCAGATATGTATGCGCAGCTCGAAGCTGCCCGCCTGCTGACCATGAAAGCGGCGGCCCGGCGTGATAGCGGCGAGCGTTTCAGCCTCGACTCTGCCACTGCCAAGCTGGTGGCGGCGGAATGTGCCGGGTTCATCACTGACGCGGCGCTGCAACTGCACGGCGGCTATGGCTACAGTCGCGATTTGCCGCTGGAGCGGTACGTGCGCGATGCGCGGATCTTGCGAATCTTCGAAGGCACGTCCGAGGTGCAGAAAATCATCATTTCCCGGGCGCTGCTCGACGCCCGCCCGTAACACGTGTGTGGCAGGTGCTAAGCGGCATCTGCCCTGGTGCAAGGATGCGTTGAGATCAGGTCAAGGATCGGAAAAGTCATTCCCAAAACAATGGGCGCACCCTCGGTGACAGCCTCAAGGAACTGCTTATGTCCACGCACAATCAAGATTCACCGCGGGCCTCGCTGGTCGAACAGCGCTCTATTGATTACATCCCCGAATCCGAACGTCACGGGCGGCTGTTCAGTCAGTTCACCCTGTGGTTCGGGGCGAATCTGCAAGTCACCGCCATCGTCACGGGCGCCCTGGCCGTGGTCTTGGGCGGTGATGTGTTTTGGTCACTGATCGGCTTGCTGATCGGGCAAGTATTGGGCGGCACCATCATGGCGTTGCATGCGGCTCAAGGCCCGAAACTCGGGTTGCCGCAAATGATCTCCAGTCGTGTGCAGTTCGGGGTATACGGAGCCGTGATCCCGATTGTGCTGGTGTGCCTGATGTACGTGGGGTTTTCGGCCAGCGGCTCGGTGCTGGCGGGGCAGGCCGTGGGGCAGTTGGTCGGCGTGAGCGATTCGTGGGGCATCCTGATCTTTGCGGCGCTGATCGTGCTGCTGACCATCCTGGGCTACCGCACGATTCATATGATTGGCCGTGTGGCCAGCGTGGTCGGGGTGTTGGCGTTTTTCTACCTGTTTTACACCTTGCTCTCGCAAAACGATGTCGGTCTGTTGTTGAGCAACAAACACTTTTCGCTGAGCAGCTTTTTATTGGCCATTTCGTTGTCGGCGTCTTGGCAAATCGCGTTCGGGCCGTATGTGGCCGACTATTCGCGGTATCTGCCGTCGACCACCTCGTCGCTCAATACCTTTCTCGCCGTGGGATTGGGGTCGGTGGTGGGGTCGCAAATCTCCATGGTGTTCGGCGTGTTTGTGGCCGCGTTGGCGGGTGACCAGTTTGCCGGGCATGAGGTGTCGTACATCGTGGGGCTGGGGGCGAGCGGGGCGATGGTTGCGTTGCTGTATTTCTGTGTGGTGTTTGGCAAGGTGACGATTACCACCCTCAATGCCTATGGCAGTTTTATGTCGCTGGCGACCATCGTCAGCGGGTTCCGTGGCAATCACCAGATCTCTAAAGCCTTGCGCCTGGTCTACATCCTGCTGATGGTGGGGTTTGCGACCACGCTGGCGCTGCTCGGGCAGCACTCGTTCCTCAAGGATTTCTCGGCATTTATCCTGTTCCTACTGGCTTTTTTCACACCGTGGAGCGCCATCAATCTGGTGGATTTCTACCTGATCAGCAAAGAGCGATATGACGTGCCGGCGCTGTCTAACCCGAATGGCCGATACGGACGCTGGAACCTGCGAGGTATTCTGGTGTACGCCTTTGGGGTGCTGATTCAGCTGCCGTTTATCGCCACCAGTTTTTACACCGGGCCGCTGGTGGAGTCGCTGGGGGGCACGGATATTTCCTGGATCATCGGCCTGACGCTGCCCGCGTTGGTGTACTACCTGGTGGCGCGCAATTGCGCCCATACAGTGCCCGCTCAATTGATATTGCCGGTCGAACCGGCTCCGGTTTAACGGTTTTTCTTAATCGCAGACGAGGGCGGGCCTGTTGCGCGGGCCGGTCCTCAAAGGAGCAACCATGAAGGTGCTGGCTTGTATCAAACGCGTTGTGGATTACAACGTTAAAGTTCGCGTCAAAGCGGACAACTCCGGCGTTGACCTCGCCAACGTCAAGATGTCGATGAACCCCTTCTGCGAAATCGCAGTGGAAGAAGCCGTGCGCCTGAAAGAGAAAGGCG
>NZ_JAAQWX010000027.1:0-3796 GCF_012985745.1 Pseudomonas sp. WS 5078
TTGATCATCTTTACGACCTGCAGCTTGAAGCTGTCGTCGAATGTCCTGCGTTTGCCAGTCATGAAAAACTCCTCGATAGATGCATTCTCCACCTATCGAGGTGTCCGGGGAAATTAGACCACTGCACAGTTACGGCTACGGCGAATGTTACTTGCGGCCTTTGCTGGACTGCTGCGAGAGGGACCACTTGGCGGATATAAAAAATCAGAGGTGCGTGGATATTCCACTGTCATTATGTCGGAAAGGTTGGTTTCTAGTGTCTTTAAGTGCGCTATACTTAAAGTTTGGAGTTCTTTAAGTGTATCCACACTTTCTTTCGTCCTACGTACAAAAAAATCTCTTTTTTCAATTCTGTTAGAAGTGGCATCAGGACTTTCCCTAATGAGATCCAGCATGGCCTTTTCTTTCTCATATTCTATTTCCTTGACAGCTATCACGTTTTTAATTTCTTCAATATCTTTTTTATTTTTTTCAATATACTTTCTTAAATTATCTACTGAAGCGTATGGGCTTCCACGGTATTTATTCAATATGAAGTTATAATTTGCAGCGTTGAGAGTCAGCTTCCTATTCAGCACACCGTCCTGTATAGCAAAGTCAAAACCTGGCATGTTTATCCTGTTGTATTCAAATTGACTAAATCTAGCAAAGATTGAAGTCGCCCAACTTTTCCCCGTCGGGTCACGACGTGTAACGGGATTATTGGAGCAATAGGCGTACGCATTTAATCCGCCCTTGCCAAAGGGACTCAAACTGTCCGGACTGTTGAATCGCATTAATACCGGGTTATACGCTCGGTGACCTTGGCCTAATAAATAATGCCCCGTCACTGGATCAGGCCGCTCACCATTAAATCCCAATAAACGGATCAAGCCATTCTCTACCGGGCGATGGCCGTAAGGGTTATAAGCAATGACGTGGCGTTTATCGGCACCCATAACGTGCAACACCGACTGCTGTAAATCTGTGCCCACTAAGCTGCATTCATCGCTCGTACTGTCACGTCGCCGTTGAGCCAATAACTGACCGTCCTGTTGGAACACGCTATAACTCTGCGTGCCCTCAATCTCCGTCGTCAGTCGCGATTGATTGTAGAAGCGTTGAACGCCCGCCGTGTGGATCAGGCGGTCGAGGGGGTCGTAGTGATAATGGTAGGTTGTCATCGGCTTAGGCTCGGCTCAGGGAGACCATCAGATTGCGCTCGATCGCGCACGTTGACTACTGGCAATGTTGACAGGTTGGCTGGGGTTACTGGCTGTTGAAATCAGGCATTTCGTACGATGCCTCCCTTTCAATCCGAGGAAACTTCCGAGAAAATCCCGCTCGCTTGCGCCGCTCACATTCGGGGTCTAGTCTCGCCCGGTCGCTGCCTAATCAGCGACCGGGTTTAGTAGCCCGATGTATGAGTTTGGCGCAAGGCGCCACCTGATAGAGGCGCTTTTTTAGGCCTCCACTTTATGGTGGCCGTGCGCAGGGCGCCTTCGGGCGCGCCGGTTTCCAAACTCACCGGTCTACTAACCTGCGTACGGCTGCCACCCATTCGTTTAGTAGCGAACGGTGACTGCTCCCTAAATGAGTTTGGAGTTGTTCCATGAAAAAAATTGTTCCCGACCCTCCCTCTTTCACCCTGCAGGATGCAGCTCAGTGCACGCCCGAGTCACTGGACCGTGCGGCCGCCAATCGCGCGCTCGACTACTACCTCACCGACCATAAGCCTGCTTGCAGTGCGGGCAGTTCCACGTATGCCATCTCGTCCAGCGTCAATTTAGAAGCGGCTTTGGCCCAGGCGTCAGACTTGTTGCGCTGCATGGGAGCAACGGCGAGCGAGGCGGGGAATGGTTTGAACGGGGCGCAGCGCGATGTGGTGTTGTCGATCGTGCACTTGGCGGAGCTGGCCAAGGCGTATGTCGATAAATCGCTGGACAGCCTGGTGACGCACTAAGTCGCACGCGCCTGCTTGGCGACAGGCGCGTTAAATAACTTGCTGTTCGAACCACGACCGAATCGAAAAACAGCTGAGATACCGCAATCATTCTAAACAGGCAATCGACGAATATTAGTTGCAATGTCGGGAGGAGGGCCACCCGTTACTCGTGCTTGTAGCTGTGTAATCTGCCTCTGCTGTGCGTCGATTGTTCTGTAGGCTCGTGTTAATTCGTCGTAATTTGCTCTGGTTACACTCTCGATGTTGGTCAGAATATCTGACAACTCAATCGCTTGAGACTGGCTCAAGGCAAAACCTTGCTCCGGAGTGATAATGGCAGCTCCCAGCCTTGCCCTTGCCTGCCTATGCAGTAGACGAGCGATGCGGGGGAGGTTGTACTCCGCAACACCTCCCGCTGCGACGAATGCAGTACCTATCGACAGCGTTAGGGCGGCTTCTGGACCTCTCTTGGTTAGGGAAATTCTGAAAAAGACTTCCTGATTTGGCAAAATCACCGGACACCAATCGCCGAGCCTTTCGATGATGAAGCAAATGACCTTCGCCGATGCCGAGTACGCCGGTAAGCGCAAGCAGACCCGCAAGGAACTGTTCCTGATCGAGATGGATCGGGTCGTGCCCTGGAAGGGTTTGATTGCACTGATCGAACCACATTACCCGAAGGGCGAAGGGGGGGGCGTCCGGCTTATCCGTTGAGGGCCATGCTGCGGGTTCATCTACTGCAGAATTGGTTCGGTTACAGCGATCCGGCGATGGAAGAGGCGCTTTACGAAACGACGATCTTGCGCCAGTTCTCCGGTCTGAGCTTGGAGCGAATCCCGGACGAAACCACCATCCTCAACTTCCGTCGCCTACTGGAAAAACACGAGTTGGCCACTGGCATTCTCGGTGTAATCAATGGCTATCTGGGCGACCGTGGCTTGTCACTGCGACAAGGCACCATCGTCGATGCCACGCTGATTCATGCACCCAGTTCGACCAAGATTAAGGACGGTAAGCGCGACCCGGAAATGCACCAAACGAAGAAGGGCAACCAGTATTACTTCGGCGCCAAAGCGCACATTGGTGTCGACGATGACTCGGGGCTGGTGCACAGCGTGGTGGTCACGGCAGCCAACGTCGCGGACGTAACCCAAGTCGATAAACTGCTGCACGGCGCTGAGAACGTGGTTTGCGCTGATGCGGGTTATACCGGCGTCGAGAAGCGCGAAGAACATGCGGGACGCCAAGTCATCTGGCAGGTTGCGGCCCGCCGCAGCACCTACAAAAAATACGGAAAACGCAGCGCGTTGTACAAAGCGATACGCAAGATCGAGAAAGCCAAGGCCCAGGTTCGCTCCAAGGTTGAGCATCCATTTCGGGTGATCAAGCGCCAGTTTGGTTATACGAAAGTGCGCTTCCGGGGCTTGGTAAAGAACACCGCTCAAATGGTGACGCTGTTCGCCTTGTCGAACCTGTGGATGGCGCGTCGATATTTGCTCTCCAGCGCAGGAGAGGTGCGTCCGTAATGAGGGAAATGACTGCTGCGAGGCGCTTGCAGCGGCAAAAATGGATGAAATAAAGGGCAGATTTGACCGATTTTGAACGGCTGCCGTGTTTTGAGAGCCCCGAAGACTCAGTAGCCGGAAAACAGGGGGCTACTTCAGACTATCCCTAAAGGTAATAAGCCGATAGGCCTAGGAACTGGCCCTCGCCAACCCGGCGAACTCACCGACGCAATGGTGGCCCTAGTGTACTGTCTCTAAAATAAAGTCTCCGAAAATTGGCTATGCTTTCCCCGTCAACAACAGGCCGGAGGCGAGCAGATGAACTCGCAGAACATTACCCTCACGTCAGAAGAGCACAGCGAGCTCA
>NZ_JAAQWX010000028.1:0-3000 GCF_012985745.1 Pseudomonas sp. WS 5078
ATCACTGGTTTATCTGGCGGGCCGCCGGTTTGCACCCACATCCAAGACTGGTTGCCTGGGTCTCGGTCAGGCTCTTTCAACACCTGCACGCGCGTTTCATCGCAGTGGACAACACGGCTGCCCAACAAGCTATCGCGCATTAAATTCAGCAGCGGCTGGAAGTGTTCACCGCACTGGATAACCCAGCGTGCCAATGTCTGGCGTGGGATATCGACGCCATGGCGGCTCAAGACTTTTTCGAAGCGGTGAAGCGGTAGTCCGTCGACGTACTTAGTGGTCAGCAACATCGCCAGAACACTTGGGCTGGCCATGCTTTTTTCAATCAGTTGAGCCGGCTTGTCAGCAGTGACCGGCGCCATTTCGCAGTCGCGGCAACCGTAAACTTTGCGAACGTGTCTGATCACACGGATCTGCATCGGCACGATCTCAAGCTGCTCGCTGACTTCTTCGCCAATAGTGTGTTTGCGGCAGCTGCAGATGCACGTCAGTTCATATTCGGGAAGTTCGTGGATGATCTCGATACGCGGCAGATCGGCGGGCAGTGGCTTGCGTTTACCGCGGCGCTTGGTCGGGGCAACGACCTCTTCATCTGAGGCGTCGTCCACAGGCTCGACGACGCTTTCTACTTCATTGAAGAGGGCCAGTTGCGGCGTTGCCGCATCAGCTGTTTGCTCGGACTTACGTCCGAACACGCTGAAGCAAGAGCGCATTATGTTCTTCTAGGCGAACAATTTTGCCCTTATCCAACTGACGTTCGTCGAGCATCTTCCCAAGCATTTGCTTGAGCAGAACGGGATCATCTGGAAGATTTTCAGGCAAGGAATTCATGCCCTGGATTATACCGAATCAGGCTACGAATCGCGGCGTCAAAACTTGATGAGGACGGTTGCGCCAGAGGTCAAAGCCATCGAGCATCCAGTTGAGTTCCTGGACGGTCAGAACGATAGCCTCTTCGGTGGCGTCCGGCGATGTTTTGAATCGTTCGGACTCCAGGCGCTTGAGCCAAAGGCAGAAGCCGTTGCGCTCCCAGTACAAAATCTTCACCCGGTTGCGCGACTTGTTGAGGAACACGAAAAGCACCGGATCAAACACCGCGACCTTGATGTCCAGTTCGACCAGCGCGGCGAGGCCATCGATGGATTTTCGGAAGTCCACGGGCTTGGGGTAGAGGTAGACTTTTTCGACTTTGGCATCGGGTCGCATCATGGCGAGCTGGCTCCTGAGGGAATCGGGAGCACAGCAACCGGGATCGGATCAGCGCTTTGAATGTGGGGTTTATGGAGCGCTTACCTTCGTTTGGTGCATTTCCGGGTCGCGCTTACCGTCCTTATTCTTGGTCGAACTGGGTGCATGAATCAGCGTGGCATCGACGATGGTGCCTTGTCGCAGTGACAAGCCACGGTCGCCCAGATAGCCATTGATTACACCGAGAATGCCAGTGGCCAACTCGTGTTTTTCCAGTAGGCGACGGAAGTTGAGGATGGTGGTTTCGTCCGGGATTCGCTCCAAGCTCAGACCGGAGAACTGGCGCAAGATCGTCGTCTCGTAAAGCGCCTCTTCCATCGCCGGATCGCTGTAACCGAACCAATTCTGCAGTAGATGAACCCGCAGCATGGCCCTCAACGGATAAGCCGGACGCCCCCCTTCGCCCTTCGGGTAATGTGGTTCGATCAGTGCAATCAAACCCTTCCAGGGCACGACCCGATCCATCTCGATCAGGAACAGTTCCTTGCGGGTCTGCTTGCGCTTACCGGCGTACTCGGCATCGGCGAAGGTCATTTGCTTCATCATCGAAAGGCTCGGCGATTGGTGTCCGGTGATTTTGCCAAATCAGGAAGTCTTTTTCAGAATTTCCTTAAAACACTTACAACACGCTCACTCACCACTTACGATTGACGCACAACACACGCAGGAGGCTACGCTGATCAACGGGCAGTCAGATGTAAGTAATACCTCTTGCACACAAGGTAAAAACAGTAAAAACCTATCAGAACGACTAGTACCTAATTGCTTGTTTTCGACGTAAGGTCGTGAAACCGATACCTGTCGGAAACCTACCCACTGTCATGCAAGGATATTGAAAATGGCTTCTCAATTTATTCCAAGAGCGGCATTTCCCACCGCATCCTTTTTAATTGTCGCCGCTATGGCGGCAAGTTTCTCAACGCATGTGTTTGCAGCGCCAGTGGAACTGACTCCGGGTGAGAATGGCTGGTCATATGAGCTAACGAAGGGCTACCTCTATGAATGCCCGCTACATGAGGCAATGACCGCCAGAGCCCACAGAGGAGACGAGAATGAAAAAGCATATATAAGATGCCAAACATTTTATTCATATGGACAGTCAGCCGAACTTTCATCAAGCGATGAGAATAGTACTGATCCCAATGGGCAATGGTCTGAACAACTAGATGAAGGTAAAGAGGATGGACACGATTACACATGCAAAAACGGCGAAGTGATGACCGGAATGGAACGTAGTGGAGATGAAAACGGGCATACAAAATACCGTTGCAGTGTCGTAAAAATAAATGGCGAAATTAAAAAAATGCACCCAGCTACTCAACGTAAAGAAAAAGAGTCTGCGCATCTATTTGCTTGCCCGACAGGGCAGGCATTAATAAGACGCGCACATTTATGTACCGGCTCCGGCAGTGCCTGTGATGAGAACCAAGATACGATTTATCAATGCGGCTATATTCGAGCAGTCGATTAACCCATGTAAAAGTCTCAACTTGATCTGACTTTCCCTCTTTGAAAAAATGGGGCTAGCGGGTGTGGTGATTGTGCGAGCAATCACCACCCCATGAGAAGTAGCCCACATGAACATTGAAAATCAACCGATTGTTAAGCACACAGTGAGCTTGTTCAATCTAGTGTACTGTCTCTAAAATAAAGTCTCCGAAAATTGGCTATGCTTTCCCCGTCAACAACAGGCCGGAGGCGAGCAGATGAACTCGCAGAACATTACCCTCACGTCAGAAGAGCACAGCGAGCTCA
>NZ_JAAQWX010000029.1:0-2515 GCF_012985745.1 Pseudomonas sp. WS 5078
CTGATCGGGTCTTTGCTGATAAACCGTCCGGCCCGTGGATCATAGTACCTATACCGATTGTAGTGCAGCCCTGTTTCGTGATCGTGGTACTGGCCCTGAAAACGAATCGGATTCTTTAGCCCTTGGCGTTGTGCCCATTCCGAGCGTTGTTCTTTAACTTCACCCCACGCTTTGTACTGCGCGCTCCAGGCGATTTGGCCGGTGTGGTCGGTCAGTTCTTGTGGCGTGCCGAGGTGGTCGCACTGGTACCACGCCAGTACGTCTATCGGCAGCGCCTGCGGGGTGTGGGTCCACAGCGGGTCTTGGTCGATGTCGTAGGCACCGGTGTAACTCGGCTGGGCCAGCAGGCGCATCGGTTGGTGGCGCAAGGCCTGGGCCACGGGGACGAAGCTGCCGGGTTCGTAGAGGTAGTGAACGGTTTTGCCGCTCGCGCCATCGGCCTGTGCGGGGCTGCTTTCCCAGGCTAGGGTGTCGCCGTCCCAGCCGAACAGGGTGAAACCGCACCCCAGTTCGCGCTGTTTGCGGGCCTGTTCGTTTTGGTTCCACTGCGAGCCCGCTTCGTTTCGGTGTGGGTGGTGGGCGTTGGAGTATTTGTAGAGGCGTCTTCCCAGCGGGTCGTAGGCGTAGTCGACGCGCAGTCGGTTGTCTTCAAAGCGTACCAGGCGGTCGAACAGGTCCCAGTGCAGGCGGCTTTGCTGGCCGTTGTGCCAGCGGCGGGTCTGGTTGCCGCGTTCGTCGTAGTCGTAGTGGGTGCCGGCGTATTCGCGCAGCAGGTTGTCCATCAGTTTGTTGCGCTTGGCGTCCTGGTCCAGCGGGCGTTGGTGCTGTTGGGTTTTTTCGTCCAGCAGGTTGCTGGCCGGGTCGAAGGCGAAGGTTTCGACGCCCAGCCGACTGGTGGCGTTGAGCAGTCGGCCTACCGGGTCGTAGCGATACGATAACGGGCCGCGGCGGCTGTCGTGGATGTCGGTCAGTTGGCCTGCGGCGTCGTACTGATAGGTGCGTTTGAGCAGGGTGGTTTTGTCGTCGCTGCGGCCCAGCAGTTGTTCTTGCAGGCGCCCGGCCGGGTCCCATTGTTGGGTTTGCAGCAGGCGGTTGCCCTGGTGGCGGGCGACTTCGCGGTGCAGGTCGTCACGCTCGTAGCCGATCAGTTCGTGTTCGTCGAGGCGCATGCCCAGCAGGTGCCCGCTGCCGTAGGTCAGCCAGCTGACTTTGTGGCCGTCCGGGCGGGTGGTGGCGATGCGTTGGTTGAGCACGTCGTATTCGTGCTGCCACACGGCAACCACCGGGGTTTGCAGGCTCAGGTAGTGCTGGTGTTCGCGTAGCAGGTTGCCCGCCGGGTCGTGGAACCATTGCAGGCGGCTGTCGGCGTTGGTGGCCATGGCCAGGTTGCCGTTGCCGTCGTAGGCGAAGGTTTCGGTTTGGGTGGTGCTGCCCAGGCGTGCGGTGCGTTCGATGAGGCGGCCTGTGGGGTCGAACTCGACGTGGGTGGTGCGCTGGCCGTCGACGGTGCTGGCCAGGCGGCCGGTGTTTGGGTCGTACTCGTACAGGGTGCTGCGACCGTCAAACCCGGTCTCTTTGAGTAAACGGCCTACCGGGTCGTAATCGAATGTCGCCTGCTGCCGGTTTTCGTTTTCCAGCGCGAGCAGTTGCCCGAGGCGGTCCCAGCGATAGCGCAAGGTCTGTTCGGCAGCGTCGATACGTTCGTCGATCAAACCGGCGGCGGTGTAGCTCCAGGTGGTGCAGCGGTTGAGGCCATCGGTGTGGGCCAGCAGTCGGCCTTCGGCGTCGCGGCTAAAGCGTTCTTCGGTGTTGTCCGGGTGGGTGATCAGGATCAGTTGCCCGGCCTTGTACACGTACTCGGTCTTGTTGCCCGCCGCATCGGTGAAGCAGATCATTTGCCCGAGGTCGTTGTACTCCCAAACACTGGTTTTGCCGGAGCAGTCGACGTACTCCACCAGTTGCCCGGCGTCGTTGTAGGCGAGGGTTTTTTCGTTGCCGTTGGCGTCTTTGATGGCGCTTGGCAAACCCGCTGCGGTGTAGGCGTATTCGGTTTTGTTGCCCAACGGGTCGACGGCTTTAATCAGGTTGCCCTGATCGTCGTAGTCACGTAGCCAAAGGCCGCCTTCGGCGTCGCGAATTTTGATCAACTGGTCCTGATCGTTGTACGCGTAGTGCATGACGCTGTGGTCGGCGCGGATGTGTTCGAGCAGGTTGCTGCGATCGTCGTAGCTGTAGCGGTCGGTGCTGCCGTCGGGATGCACGTGGCGCAGGATGTTTTTCGCGTCGTCGCGGAACAGCCACTCCGAGCGCCCGTCAGCATGGCGGATGCGGTAGGTGTAACCGAGGATGTCGTAGTAGTGCCAGGTCTCGTTGCCGTGGGCGTCGGTAACGTAGGTCAGGCGGATGTTTTCGTCCCATTCCAGGCGCGTGTCGAAGCTGCCGTCGTCGGCCCATTCGCGCACGGCCTTGGCGTCGGGGCCGGTGCCTTGCCATTGCAAGTTCATGCCGCGCTGCG